>JBGCDT010000141.1:0-8825 GCA_045105695.1 Saprospiraceae bacterium
CGCGTCTACATCGAAATATTTTTGGTAGCCTTCCTGAGCGTCTTTGAAGTTTGGTCCCAACAAAGCAGCTTCCGCCTCTTGAATATAACTCAGGATGTATTCATACTTTTCATCCCCCACTTGGAGGGCTGGTTCTTTGATGTTGAACAAGTAGTTTTCTGATTCGAAATAGACATCATCGGGTGCGAGTCGATTTAGCTGATCTACCTCCAGCAAATAACCATCTTTACCTATACCTATCCTTTCATCAGTCACTTCTACCTTTTGCGTAAGCTGATAGGTTCCTACAAAATCATTATCCAACTCCAATTCTATAAATCGGCTGTCAGGCGTCCAATGCAAATGACTCATTCGACTGAGGTCAAAAGCCAGTTCATTTCTCAGCATTGATTTGTCAGAATAATTCGCCAGTAGTATCCAACGACGGTCGTCAGGCATTCCAAGGATGGATGCTTTTTCTTCTAGTCTGATTTGATAAGGCTTTTTTGGAAAGGTCCAGGTGGAGTTACCACGACCTCTGATTTCCAGGCTTGCATCGAAGTTGTTGGAAATATCAGTTGAAGGAATTTGGAGTAAGCCCTCTACATAAACTCCTCTTGATATGGTATCTGTAGAATGATTAAGATTAATCTGTAGGACTGGTAATGGATCGGGGCTATCATGAAACTCTCCCATCTCATCATCCCGACCGCAGCTTGATAGCAGCAGTAAGAGCGCGTTGAGTAGGATGATTGATTTAGTTCTCATATTATTATAATTACCTCCTGCTATTCGCTTCAACTCCAACTGCGAGAGGTCGCAAAACTAAGAACCTGTTTAAATTTTATTAATTAATCTGCGAAAGCATCTTTTTCCTTCACTCTTCCGCTTTTTCTTCGCCCGTAGCTAAGGCTACGAACTCAGAAAAGAGCTTCGATTGAAGAAAAAATCTAGCTTTCTCGATACAAAGAACAAAACTTCAACAGGTTCTAATACAGACCTCTACTATCGAAGGCATTTTTAATGTTCATTTACACCTGCCCGTTCGCACAGCAGGCGGGTTTTAATTTTAATTACCCTAGTGCATCCGGTCCCCTCGCAATTCTAAGTCTTTCATTATCCCAGCTTCAAAATCTAGAAATTCTTGCCATCTCGCCATCACCTTTTCTTCATCTTTTCCGTACAGCTTTGCCAGATCTAAAAACAAGCGGTAATGCCCCGCTTCCGAAACCATAAACTTATGATAAAATGCTTTCAAGTCATCGTCCGCAATATGCAGAGATAACAAACGAAAACGTTCACAGCTTCTTGCTTCTATCAGTGCACTCACCAAGAGCCGATCGACCAGACGATCATCCGGGCTACCATCTTTCTTACGGAAAGACATCAACTGATTTACGTACTCATCTTTTCGTTGCGCACCGAGTTCTAATCCACGCTTTTCTAATTCCTTTAAGACCATTCGAAAGTGTCCCCACTCCTCTGTAACAATCGGAGCCAATTCTTTCACCATTTCTTTTCGTTCCGGATACTTCTGAATCATGGAGATACAGGTCGTCGTTGCTTTTTGTTCGCAGTAAGCATGATCTGTAAGTATTTCTCCGAGATCCATCTCTGCTAAGTCTACCCATCTTGGGTCTGTTGGTAATTTTAATCCTAACATTTTTTTATAACTATTAATTGTTGATTAATTTAAAATGGGTGGATGAGGAGATATGGCGGATAGGACCTTTCTTTTATATAAAACTTACGTAAGAAAAAAAACCTATCCACCTCATCTACTGATCCACCTCATCCACCTTCTATTATTGATCTCCTACCCCTCCTCCAAGCACCTAAACAAATCTCTAAAGAAATCCACTTGGTAAACTTCGTAGTCCTCGTAGCCCGTCGCCCAGATCATACGAACCTTATCTACCTCTGCCTCTTCTAATGTTTTTATTTGACTTTTGTTGAGTGGATAGTTGATGTTGTATCTGGTCGTTTTTGTCACAGAGTCAGCGATGCCTGTGGCTGTTTTGTTATTCACTAGAATCAGTCGATCTCCATCAAGTAGACGAAGAATCAATTGGCTACCTTTTGCCAACGTTCCAAATTCACGCGCGGCCTGATCTGTAGCTATCGTATATTCGATACTTATCGAACGCGGAGTTCCATCAATCGCAATCAGTGTCCCTGTACAAACGATATAATCGCGACCTTTGAAGTAAGAACGAAATCGCTCTGGGGTGTGCGCGAAGAAGAAAGTTTCTTTGGTCTGTTTTCTTTTCTTACCACTGAACTCATCTAGTCCACTAAAAGCTAAATCACAAGGGCGGGTTGGCGGAAAACGCAAGACATTACTTTTCGGATTATAGCGTCTGACGGGAGGTCGATTGACTACAGAAGCGGACATGTAAGACTCTTGTTGGACATTTTCGTTTTGTTCGAAAGCGATGTCTGTAATATCGTCAAATCCAGGTTCGTCTTTTTCTGTTGGCTCAAAGATATCCTCTCCCATTTTAGCCAAAAGTCGATTTCGTTTGGAGGCGGTCATATCGATCATCTTCTCATAAGTTTTTGATCGCTCCTGTGCTTCTTTGTAATTTGATTTAGCGGTAGCCTCATCTGAACTAGCAGCTTTTAATCGAACCTCCATAGCCGCAATATCTTCGTGCGTCATATCTATGTTATGATAAGCATCATCCAATTGGTCTTCAATAAAAAGACGTTTAAAGATCGTTTCCTCTTCTTTCAGTCGTGCAGTTTCTTCCATCGCCGCTGCACGTTCTGCTCGCTGAATGGCTTTATATCTTTCCGATTCCTCAAAGGCAGGATCGATATCAGCTGCTTTCTTTTTGCTGTTTTTCTTCCTTTTGTTCTTCTTCTTTTTTCGAACTTTGGACTTGCCCTCTGTTTTTGAAGAGTCCTCTAGTTCCCCTTCCTCATAAAAGTGCCAGGAGCCGTCGGGGTAAACCACGATCTGTTCGCCTTCTTCATTGACCGTTACCTTTTGGGAAATAGATTCCTTCGGTAGAAAAAGAAAAATCAGACTTATTGTAAAAATGAAAATTTGTCTAACTTGCATAAGTGTATTTTTATTTGGGAAAAGGTGGAAGAGGGTAAACAGATGGAAAAGGGTGGAAGAGGGTTCTATTAATATGCGTTTGAAGGAACCCTATTCAACCCCTTTCTGCCCTTTTCAACCCTCTCCTACCCTTTCCGCCTCTATTCGCAAAACTACATAATTATGTACAAAACGATTTATATCTTTTCAATATTGATGCTCCTGTTTTTTTCTTGTGAAATTCCTGAAACTAAAACGCAGGAAGAGACTAAAACAGTTATGACATTTTCACCAATTTCAGTTAAGTACCCAACTATAAAAAAGGATACCACTATTATAGACGATTATCACGGCTTCAAAGTTGCGGATCCGTATCGTTGGCTCGAAGATGATAATTCTGCAGATACAAAGGCTTGGGTGAAAACACAAAATGAAGTAACAGAAAAATATTTGTCCGCTATCCCCTTTCGGGAAACCATTAGCAAACGCCTGGAAGAAATCTGGAACTACGAACGAGTTTCCACTCCGATGAAACGTGGTGATTATTACTATTATTTCAAAAATGATGGTTTGCAAAATCAATCCGTAATGTATCGTCAAAAAGACTTTACGAGTAAAGAGGAAGAACTGGTTTTGGACCCTAATAAATTTTCAGCAGATGGAACGGCTTCTCTTGGGAGTTATTCGTTTTCGAAGGATGGAAAGCATTTGGCCTATTTAGTTTCTGAAGGCGGTTCTGATTGGTACACTGCTTATGTTTTAAATTTAGAAACTGGAGAAAAAGGACCAGACAAATTAGAATGGATTAAGTTTTCAGGAATCAGCTGGTACCAGAACGGTTTCTACTACAGCCGATACCCAGAACCCAAAACAGAAGATGCCCTCTCCGGTCAAAATAAATTTCACCAGGCTTTTTACCACAAGTTAGGAGAGCCCCAATCTGAGGATCAATTAGTCTTTGCAGATCGCTCCAATCCTAACAAAGGCTTTTATACCACGGTAACAGAAGACGAAAAATTCCTAGGTATCGGCATTTGGGAATCTACCAGCGGGAATGCCTTGTACATCAAGAACCTGGAAACGAATGGTGAGTTTATTCCTGTGATGGAAAAAACAGATTATGATTTTAATATTGTGGATAACATCGGTCATAAATTAATTGTACTCACGAATTATAAAGCGGCTAACAATCGGCTTATTCTAGTCAATAGTAAAAAGCCAACGGAGGGGTACTGGGAGGAATTAATTCCCGAATCGAAAGACGTTCTACAATCGGCAGAAATCCTTGGTGGAAAAATAGTAGCTACTTACATTCACAGTGCCTCCAGTAAAATCATTACGTTTTCGCTCGACGGCAAAAAAGAAAATACGTTACAACTCCCAGGGATTGGAACGGTCAGTGGTTTCTCTGGTAAGCGAGACGAACAGCAGGCTTTCTACAGCTTTACTTCTTTTACTCGTCCACCAACTGTTTACTTATTGAATATGGATGACCTAAGTTCTGTTGCATTCAAAGAACCCAATATTGATTTCGATTCAGATGCTTACGAAACCAAACAGGTTTTTTACGAAAGTATGGACGGCACAAAAGTCCCCATGTTCATCACCCATAAAAAGGGATTAAAGCTCGATGGATCCAGACCAACCTTATTATATGGTTATGGTGGTTTTGACATTAGTCTGCTTCCACAATTCAATTTGACTCGACTTAACCTCAGCACTATTTTCTTAGAAAACGACGGTGTATATGCAGTCGCTAATTTACGTGGTGGAGGCGAGTTCGGCAAAGAATGGCACCAAGCAGGAACTAAAGAAAAAAAGCAAAACGTGTTCAATGACTTCATCGCCGCGGCAGAGCATCTAATCGGAAATCGCTATACCTCTTCTGAAAAACTCACCGCTTATGGTCGTTCCAACGGAGGTCTCCTCATCGGCGCTACCATGACGCAACGTCCTGATTTATTTCAGGTGGCGCTGCCAGCAGTTGGTGTTTTAGACATGCTGCGCTATCAGAACTTCACCATCGGAAAAGCCTGGGCCGGCGACTACGGACTCAGCAGCAATCCTAAAGATTTTGATTATCTCTATGCCTATTCTCCTTTGCACAATATTGAAAAAACAAAATACCCAGCTACGCTCGTAACCACTGCCGATCATGACGACCGGGTGGTGCCTGCACATTCACATAAATTCATTTCCACGCTACAAGCTCACCAGCAAGGTGACGCCCCAGTCCTTATCAGCATCAGTACCAGCTCTGGCCACGGCGCCGGTAAACCTACGAGTATGAAGATTAAGGAAGCAGCAGATTTGATTGGATTTAGTTTTTATAATATGAAGGAGAAAGTCAAAGGTAGATAGGGTAAATAAGGTGGATGAGGCAGATAAGGTTACCTTGTCCTCCTCATCCACCTCATCCACCCTATCCGCCTCATCTACCTTAAAAAAACAACCTTTGATTCCACTATTTCAAATCGGTTTCCTCCCCGTCCGCATCTTCGACATCCTCGATATTTTGATCGTGGGGTACCTGATGTATCAGATTTATAAGTTGCTGCGAGGGTCGGTGGCCTTTAATATTTTTATTGGGTTCATATTGATTTATGTAGTGAACTGGTTAGTTAGATTACTGGAGATGGATCTGTTGGCTTCTATTCTGGGACAGTTGGTGAGTGTCGGGGTATTAATGTTATTAATCATATTTCAACCGGAGGTGAGGCGGTTTTTATTGTTCATCGGAGACAGTACGTTGCGTCAGCGGTCAAATTTTGTAAGTAGATTGTTAGATAGGAATAAGCAAACCGATACTAACCGGCAGCAGTATTTACAAGCCATCAAAGGCGCTATTATGAACATGAGCAAATCGAAGACCGGAGTTCTCATAGTACTAGCCAATAATCTAAATGTCGAATTCTTTGCCGGCTCTGGAGTGAAGTTGGATGCGCTAGTGAGTCAGCAATTATTAGAAACAATTTTTTCAAAAGACAGTCCTTTGCATGATGGAGCGGTAGTGATAAGTCGCAATAGTATTCGTGCAGCAAGTTGCATTTTGCCGGTATCCTCCAATCCAACCTTGCCTTCTAACGCGGGACTTCGGCATCGTGCGGCAGTGGGAGTTACCGAAAGCACCAACGTAACAGCCTTTGTGGTTTCTGAAGAAAATGGAGAGATGTCTTTCGCTAGAGAAGGAAAACTAAGCAAGCTCCGGACAGAAGGGGAACTGGGGAAGATGCTGGAAGCTTTTTATGGATAGGAAAAAGGTGGATAGGGTAATGAGGCGGATAAGGTAAATGAGGTTCTCTTTATTCGCGTACACTCTAGTAAGAAGGAAACCCTATCAACCTCATCTACCCTATCAACCTCATCCACCTTCTAAAAAAACTACTTCATGAAAATCCGTAAAACTGACGAATACAAAATTTCCTACGACCAGGCACTTGCCATCAATGCGTTGTTGACGACCTGTTTCTCTGGATTTCCCTCCAATCGGAATTATTACAGAAGTCTGCCCTCCTTTCGTTTATTGGCCTGGAAGAAAGACAAGTTAATTGGTCAGTTAGCTGTTGTTTTTCGAGTGATAAAAGTCGGGAGTACAGTGGTTAGAGTTTTTGGTATTTCTGATGTCTGTGTACATCCTGATCATCGGGATAATAATTGCGCACGCTTACTATTGGATTCATTAGATGATTATTGCCAAAAATATAGAATTGATTTTCAGATATTAATTGCCGAGGAGCAGAAATTTTATGAGAAGCGAAGTTATCAGTCTGTTTCTAATACCGTACGTTGGTTGTTGATAAATGACCATCAATCGCTTGGCGTTATGCATGGCACTTTGGATAATAGTCTTATGATAAAGCAGACTGGGAAGGTGGAGTGGAATGAGGGCTTATTAGATTTACTAGGTGGTGTTTTTTGAAATCACTCCATAAATTGATAATAAGTCGTATCCCTTAAAATAAAATACGGCTCCGGTAATTCAGAATAATCAAAAGCTCTCCACGCCGTAAGAAATTTCTTGTTATACATTTTTCGCCATTTTATTTTATTTGCATTCTTGGAAATAAGAATAGACCTTGTCTGATCCTCCTTAATGGTAGAAAGCAGCCAAAACTCGTAGGGAGAAGCCCAGGTCATCAGTAAAGTATCCATTGGAAAATTGGCCTCAGAGGCAATTATCTTTTTCTGAGTTAAAGAACTCGTCTCCTCTAAATAATTATTTAGATAATTAATACGCTCTGAATAAAACTGATGATTAAAGCCGATATGCATCAATCGTATAGCAATAATAAATATTAACATTGGAAAATAATACCGCTGATATTTATTCCAATTAAGTTCAAATGCCAGTGGAACAATTACAAAAAGGCTTAATGGCAAATACAAATTCTCCATATAAAATTGCTCGCTACCCTCTGGATAGGAAACATTTACCAATAATAGATAGCCAAAGAAAAAAGATACTAAAAGACCGAAGTGAAGAACTTTTCCATTTTTAAAATAATAATATACCATTCCTATCAGAGCAATTAATAAAAAATAATAATCTCGAAATAAGTAAATTAAAAATTCCTTATTTGAATTAATAGAAAAATAATCAGGGAATAATTTCACAAAGTTATTAACCCCCTGCATGGAATTGGATTCATACTCTGTTTTAAAAAAAATAGATTTAATAACCAATATCGAAAAGAACAGAATAGCGCTTTTTATCAACTGTATTTTTAGCACTGGGTTATTTAATGTTCTATTTTTCAAAAATAAAAACAACACAGAAAATAAATACGGAAAAACAAGCAGGGGATGAAAAAACACCAAGGCGATATTCAGTACCGCCAGCAAAAGGTGAGTTAGCCAAAGTTGGTTCTTATTATAATCCTTTGACTGATACAACAAAGCAAAATAAAAAATCAAAAGTGCTAGACCTTGTGGAAATTCCGACTGAATCCAATAAAAGGTATCCGTCACCATCAATGTACTAAACAGCAACATCACCAGTCCAAATCGGGGAGACTTTAACACCTTCGTACAAAGAAAAAATATCGTAAAATAATACAACACAAAACCAACAGAATACCACTTCATTATAGCAGACAAACTCAACCCAATCTTCGATCCCAGTAAAGGAAAAACCTGAGTCACCACTGCCCCAAAGCGATTATTCTGAATCGCAAAATCACCGTCTTTTAAAATGTAGAATAAATGAAAAGAAATATCTAAAAAAGCCGTGCGCTCCAAATAAAACCACAAGGCTATAATCCCCAGAACCAGGTAAGCAATTGTTCCGACACCAAGGATTTTTTTTATTATTTGAGTTTTTGTAAGGTGGATAAGGTGGATAAGGTGGATAAAAATTAATAACAATCGTATTCAATACAAACGTATGAAGGAAACCTCATCTACCCCATATGCCCTATCCACCTCATCTACCTTATTTATTCCCCTCAATCAGGCATAATCACATTTCCTCCCTCATTATACAACTTCGTCACCCCTTCCGCTTTATAGCGTTGCACCATAATTTTCCCAGGACCATATTCAGGCTTCTTTTGAAAAGCAACAAAACCCTGGCGGCAATTTTTTAATACAATTTCATATATAATCAGTGCAGATCAATCTTTAGAGGCGACGGCAATAGGTGCATTCGTAATGGTCGCTGAAAACAAAACAGCTTCCGACTGCTCCCCTATACTGATGGCTTTATCTCCATTGTCCACAAAATCACATTCGTCAATAGATATTACAGAACCTGAAACATCTAGCCCGTCGTTTCCTGTTTTTGTAAACCGACAATTTTTCA
>JBGCDT010000142.1:0-4637 GCA_045105695.1 Saprospiraceae bacterium
ATGAACCCTCATGTAAAGTTTACTACTTATAACACTGCTTTTACAAAAGAAAATGCGCTGGATATCATCAAAGACTATGATGTAGTCGCTGATGGTTCAGATAACTTTCCAACCCGCTATTTGGTAAACGATGCTTGTGTACTTGCTGGAAAAACAAATGTATATGCTGCGATCTTTCGTTTCGAAGGACAGGTCTCTGTTTTTAATTATCAAGAAGAGAGAGAGGAAATTAGACATCCGAACTACAGAGATTTATTTCCCGAACCACCTCCTCCTGGAACGGTACCAAGTTGCGCGGAAGGCGGAGTGTTAGGTGTCCTCCCAGGAATCATTGGAAGCATGCAGGCTTCAGAGGTCATCAAAGTGATTACTGGAATAGGGGAGCCACTTGTCGGTCGGTTTTTTCATTTTGATGCAGCGAGTTTTACTTCTCGTATTTTGAAAATATCAGTTAATGCTGAAGTCTCCATCACTGAGCTGATAGACTATGATGCCTTTTGTGGTATTGTATCTATAGACCCCATGCAGGTGAAAGAGATTAGTGTAGAAGAACTAAAAGCCTGGATGAATGCTGAAGAAGACTTTCAACTCATTGATGTAAGAGAAGCTTATGAATATGAGGATGGAAACTTAGGAGGAGTGCTAATTCCTTTTGCAGAAATACCAAAGCACATTTCTAATGTAGCAAGAGATAAGAAAGTTGTGATTCACTGCCGCTCGGGTAAGCGTTCAGCCGCTGCTATTATGGAATTACAGCGATTAGGAAAGTTTGAAAATCTATACAGTCTAAAGGGAGGAATACTCGCATTTCAGACCGTATAGATTTTTTGTAAAAGTGTTGTTATTCTGAAAGCGCTCTGATTACATATTCTCGTTTTTCAGGATCATGTAGTATAACATTTGTGTAGTTTGCTGTCCAGTCGCTTATTAGTTGTTCCCAACTCAGTCCCGTTACCTTGGTCAATCCCTCGCGTGTAATATTTACCTTTTTCGTTTCTTTCCCAGTGGATAGATTTACCTTTACACCATTGATGGATTGATGATCATATAATATATTTCCAGCTAATCCGCAGATTGCTTTTTCTACTCTAGAACCGGCGAGCCAAAACTTTTCAAATAGCTGATCATTCAGCTTCTTCCTTACTCCATCATATGCCTTGTTGTAGGCGTCAGCGTTTTCAAAAAAGTTTATGGTTAAATTATTATTAGCATCCAGATCTAAAGATGAGATCATGTTATGACCTACTTTTCCATTAATGGTCTTTGATATTTCTCGAAGCGTAGGGTTGTCTTTTGCTAGAACAGTAAGCCTCTCTTTTGATGTCTTTTTGTCTTGTGAACTAGAAGAAGAGCTAGCAGTTTTGTCACTACCAGTAGTAGCTGAAGTACTATCGCTTTTGCAAGCACAAAATAAAACAGCGATTAGAAGTAAAAATAAAGAATATCGATTCATTATAGGTGATTTATGGTTTTATAAAAATGCAAAAATAAAGCATCTTCGTTAATCTATCTTAGATCTAATAAAAAGAGCCGCTACTTATAAGTAACGGCTCTTTCTATTAGACAAGAATGATTCCAGTCAAATTAAGGACGTACCGTTTCCTTGAGCGGCTTCTTGATCACTCTTCTCATTTTTCTTTTCCCCTTTGTGTTTTTCGCTTTATTCACAGCATTGTAAACGTTAGCAACACCACCTGTTTTGCAAAGCTCAGAGAAAGAAACGAGTTCTTTTGTACCTGGCTGCTTTACTTTTTGAGTCTGAGGCACTGCTGTTTCCATAATGATGTTTTTAATCTGCTTAGCAGACAAACTAGGGAAGTAAGAACGAAGTACTGCTGCTACACCTGCTGTAACAGGGGCCGCCATACTAGTGCCACTATAAGCAGCATATTCTTGTTCAGGAGTAGTAGAATAAATCTGGTAACCAGGAGCAAAAATATCTACTTTATCTTTTCCATAGTTAGAGAAGCTGGCAACTGCGTCTTCTCCACCTTTGTAAGAAAGAGCTCCAATCTCCATCCAACCTCTTGCTTCTTTTGGTCTGAACCATTTCTTCTTACCATAGATGTCAGTTGGGAAGTTTTTGTTGTCAACACTATCAGTGTTCTTAGCGTCATTACCAGCAGCGTGTACCAAAAGTACATCGTGCTTTTCTGCGTAGCGAACTGCTTTGTCAACAATAGCTTTATCGTGAGAATAACCCTTTCCAAAACTCATGTTGATGATGGTCGCTCCATTATTAACTGCGTAGAAAATAGCGTTTGCAACATCTTTGTCACGCTCATCTCCATCTGGTACTGCTCGGATAGACATGATGCGAACGTTGTCAGCTACACCTTTCATCCCTAGATCGTTATCACGAACGGCAGCGATGATACCCGCAACGTGAGTTCCATGACCCGCGTCAGGACCCTTTACATCGTTGTTTCCGTAGTAGCGCTCGCTAGAGTCTGCATAGTTGTCACCAACGATCTCTGCACGTGGATCGAAGTCAGGATTGTACCATTTGTTTAGTTGAGTATCGAAGTAGCCAGTTGCGCCTTTTACTTGTTCTCTAATGTCATTCATAGAAGCTCCTCTTTCGAGAATCTTTAAAATCATCGTCTTAGACGTATTTCCATCTTCGCTATTAGGTTCATGTTTTTCGAGGTCTTCCTTAGTGAAATTTGAGTTGCCTCCCATCCCTTTAGTTAGGGTGGCTATCGCACCTTCCAAAGCAAACCAGCTAGCAGCTTGCTCATTTAGCTCCATGTTCTTTTTGTCCAAATCCTTTTTAATCCCCATGTACTCTTCATACTGCTTTTTCTCCTTCTTTTTGAGCTTGTCAGGATTTACATCTTTAAATTGCTTGCTATATTTTGCATAAAGACGAGTTATTTCCAGCGCATCCTCTTCGATATTTCTTCCATCTTTTCCGCCAATGAAGTTCCATCCATGAACATCATCTATATACCCATTCTTATCGTCATCAATTCCGTTACCAGCAATTTCACCTGGGTTTACCCACATGATGTCTTTAAGGTCTTCGTGCTTATAGTCTACACCAGAATCGATCACAGCAACAACTACAGTTTCTGATTTACGACCTTTCAAAAGTGTCTTATAAGTCTGTTCAGTACTGACACCGGTAATTTTGTCTTTACCAGGATCAAGGTTAAACCAGTTTTCAGGTGCCTCCTGCGCCATAACCAAAGAGCTTGTTGCTAAAAGGCAAAACAGGAAAAGAGATTTGATTTTCATATTGAAAAATTTAGTTAATGATATTTTAAAAATTGTTATTGGACAAAAGCCCTAAACATTGATTGAATAATCTTTACAAATATGATTGTTCAAGTATTCTATTTTAGAATGTAATTTTAGAATGTAATTTTAGAAAAGAATACTCAAAAAACAAGGTGTAAAAGTACAGTTTTATGCGGATAAAACGGCTACTGACCACATTTTTCCGATGGAATCAGTTATAGTCTCGATTAACGTCGCCTTTCTGCTAGATTTTTAATTGTAGAAATGGACGTTCCATTCATAATTATTTTTCAATAATTGCTATTACGTTTTATTCGAAAGGTAAAAATGCCAAAACTGATGTCTTTTTTAACTGTTTTGTTTTAGATAAGCTGTAATTTTGTATTACAAAAAACCGAAATGTCTTGCCTAGCCGTATTTATACAGACAGATTTTAGTCAAAATCCAACTTTCATTTACACATTATACCTAACAACTATTTTACATCGTTTCATATTTTTAGCTCTACACCACATATAGAAACGAAATAACTAATCGAACAACCATGAAGAATTGGATATTAACCTGCTCACTTTCTCTTCTATCTCTCTTTTCTTATGCTCAACACAGCGAAGTCGGTCTGATGATCGGGGCTTCTGTTTATCAGGGAGACCTTACACCTTCTTCCGTTTGGTCTAGTTTTGGCGAAACGCACGTCGCTTACGGCGCTTTTTATCGTTACAACGTAAATGATTTTGTTGCTATCAGACTTGGTTTGACACAAGGGACAATTTCTGGTGATGATTCAAACGCCAACGAAGAAGGTCGAGCGGTAAGAAACTTGAGTTTCGAAAGTCCAGTTACAGAGCTTTCCTTAACTGGTGAATTTAATATTCTCGGTTACCAGCCTTATGCCTTAAGTCGCCCATTTTCGCCATTTGTTTTTGGTGGAATAGCTGTTTTCCGTTTTAACCCTAAAGCAGAATTGAATGATGAATGGTATCGTTTGCAACCATTAGGGACAGAAGGTCAACGCTTACCCGATTCAGACAAGAGCCCCTATAAACTAACTCAGATATCAATTCCGTTTGGCTTCGGTTTTAAATATGCCATAAACGATACTTGGAACATTGGATTTCGAATCGGTTCTCGATATACATTCACAGATTATTTAGATGATGTGAGTTCTACTTATGTAGCCGATGCTGTGTGGGTCGAAAGAGGAGAAGAGATCACTGGCCAATTGGCGAATCGAAGTGATTTTGCTAAAGTCGGTGGTGAAGTTCGTGGCAATACCAATAACAAAGACTGGTACCTCATGGGAGGGTTTACAGTATCCTACAATTTTCTTGACAATGGACTAGCTGGATTCCGTAATAGAAACCGCCGTTCTAAATCAGGCTGCCCAACTTTCT
>JBGCDT010000143.1:0-7904 GCA_045105695.1 Saprospiraceae bacterium
CATGACCATCGGCGGCTCCGCAGGATTGAGGACGATGATGGCTTTTCCTTTGTCAGCTCCGCCCACCTTTTCGATTGCCTGGGCAGTCGTCTCTGTGAATTCATCAATGTTGGCGCGAGTGCCGGGACCTGCGGATTTGCTAGCGATGGAAGCGACGATTTCTCCGTAGTGAACCTTGGTGATTTTAGAAACAGCAGCGACCATCGGAATGGTGGCTTGGCCTCCGCAGGTGACCATGTTTACATTTTTGACATTCAGGCTGTCGCTGAAATTGACGGGTGGAACTAAGTAAGGACCGATAGCTGCAGGAGTGAGATCTATGATTCTTTTGTCGGGATGTTTTTCTACAAAGCTGTTGTTGTAGTGATGTGCCTTGGCGGAAGTTGCATCGAAGATGATTTTGATGTCTGACCACTCGGGCATTTCGACTAAGCCTTTGATGCCTTCGTGGCAGGTGGTGATGCCCATGCGACGGGCGCGGGCTAGTCCGTCAGACTCAGGGTCGATGCCGACGAGGACGGACATTTCGAGGACGTCTGAGGTACGAATTATTTTTATCATCAGGTCGGTGCCGATGTTGCCTGAGCCGATGATGGCTACTTTTGTTTTTTCCATTTTGTATTGCAGATTAGAATTTTCGGTGACTGGTTACAGGTGGACTGGTGACCGGTCACTCTATTAGAAGTTGAATAGATTAACGCTTCTGTTTATCTAATTTCAACGATTGCAATAATACAAAATAAAGTTGCTCTTGGAGTATTTTAAATCATTCCACTTTTAGCTCTGGATGATTTTTTTGCAGGTGATAGTAGTTGGTGTTCCGCCAATATTACATTTTCACCACAACGGCGCAAAGTGTTTTTTAGGAGTATTTAACTTTGCGCCGTTGCGGTAAAAAAATAGCATCTAATTTTCACTAAAATGAAATCTGTCCATCAACCAAAGAACTAGCTACACCAATCCGAATTCCCCAGCTCTCGTATTTGAAATCTCTGTAAGAGGTCACGACTTCCAACCTCAAAAATCGGAAAATTTTATCCACCGCATAACCTACTTCAAAGTAGTTTTCAGATTTGTCAGTCGCTAAATAATTCACAAATACATTCTCTTTCAAACCCAGCATCTGCGCTTCAAAAATTTGGGTAACCAGAAACTTTCTAAACTGAATATGACCATGTCCAATGAAGTAAGTATTGTTCGTACTGTACAAATAGTAATCGAGCAATCTAAAAGTCTCCACAGGATCAGTCGTTACAAAAGGAGTGAGATTTGCTTGAAAATGCTGGTAGTCCAAAAAGGTCATTTGATCATTATTGAAGAAATGACCGAAGCGACTATGCACATCCAATTTCGCTCGAATACCAATATCAAACTGATGCTTAAACCCAATTTCGACTTGATCAAAATCTGTTGTAGACTTAGCGACATCGGGAATACCTTTGTTATAATTTAGAAAAAAAGTAGGGGTAGCTTTAGAAGAAATATTCTTTACGTCATTATTAATTGTATAACGTAACCAAGGCTGATATTCTACGCCAAGATTTATGGTAAGTGCTCTATTGGTATCAAAAAAGGTATTGCTCAATTCTAAATTCTCAGGGGTGTTAGACGTAAACTCTTCTTCGCTGTTTTTTACCCAAGAGCGGACGTCTGCGTTTTCCAAATGCATTCGGTTAGCCCATTCTGCTTTGGTGATTAACTCGAAATTTGGTCGTATGCGTTTTTTATTTTCAATAGAAATGTAATCCTTCTGATACAACTTCATGTAATTATCATTATTCCATAAAGTCATGAATGTATTGATTATTGGATTTATCGGATCGTCTGGGTTTATTTGATTTACGTAAGTTCCACCTTGAATATTAATGTTACCGCCATGCAATCGTTTTCCATAATCGAAATCTGCGTAAGCTTTCCAGGTGACTAAATTTCGCGCTAAACTATAAGCAACTACGCCACCAGTCTCCAGACGTTTTCCATCTTCCCAATTTTTGGAGAGGTGAATATCGTAATTGGTATTGTAACCTTCTACAGTATTAAAACCCAGTTTGTATATCGGTGATCCGAAATTTAGATAAGTTCCTTTTGCCAGTTTAATATTATTGGGAAAGAAGATTTCCCAAGGCATAAAGCGATCTTTTTTGACCTGTTTTACAGAGTCTTTCTTTTCTTCTTCGATTTCTACGATGCGTAGACTGTCTGTGATTTCATAGCCACGAACTTCCAATTTTGTCAAGGGAACGGATCGAATATTTGCCCAGTAGGAAGAATCTCTTTTTGTGGCCAGCGTATCTATGGCGTAGGATCGGTTTGATTCAACCTTTGGTTCTTCCTGTTCTTTGCGTTCTTCTTTTGCATAGTTTTTCATCAGCTTGCGCAAATCCTTTCGACTTATTTCTTCTCCTTCGGACATCTTCTGTTGGAGGGCAGAGAGTTCGTCATCTTTCTTCTTTTGCCTTTTAGAACGTTTCTTAATTTCGGTTGCTTTTTCTTTTTCAATGGTTTCATCAATGACGACCATTTCAAATTTCAAATCAGGATTGAGTTCTATTTCATAATCAGAAGCGGTTGCTAAATAATTAAATTCAAAACCAAATCCCATTAACTTACCTGAGATGATAAAAACATTATTAATCGGCATCCACGCTTTGTCTTCTATGGGGGCGTACACCTGCTGAATATTAAATTTTATTCCCTCCGTTATGGTATTGACATCCAAACTATGAATGGCCCACTCCTCATCGACAATGCTAATAAAGCCCTCAAAGACTTTTTCCCCTCTGCTACGTGGCGTGATTTTAATTTTATTAATCATTTTTCCCTGATCGAAAAAAGTACCTTCAAGCTCAAATTTATAATACCCAAATGCCCTAGGCGAAAGTGGAGAGATGGCGCCATTGACTTTAGGTTCGTAAAAGCTGGCGTTTAGATATTGGTTGGGACTCATGTTATTGGCGTCGCCTTCTGCATTTATGGAAATTACTTTTTCTTTGTAGGTATTTGGTCTGGTATAGGTAAATTCGCTGACGGATTCCATTGTGAAAACCCTTTTGGTATCTAGCCCTTCCTTTTCTAACTTCTTTTTAAAAAGCCCTGGAACTTTGTTGATCCGACCAGAACCTTTCATATAAACAATAGTGTTGTAGCTATCCAATTGTTGAATATGATAACTACTTTTTGCAATGGCTTTTCGCATAATGGTATAAGCGGGATTCTCTCGTCCGTCAATGATTTCGACTGCTTCCAGATTCAAAACCTCTTGTTCGAGTACCACATTGATTTCTGTAAAAGAATTGTTAGAAACAACAACTCGACGACTCACGGATTTGTAACCTAGGTATTGATAGAGCACTTCGTAGGTTCCAGACTCTAATCGAATGGAGTAAATACCGTCCAAATTAGTTGTTGTCCCGGTAGCCTGACTTTGGATAAAGACAGTAGCGTAGGGTAATGGATTTCCTTCTATGTCATTGATGGTCCCGGAGATTCCACCGGCATGTAAGCTTATTGTTATAAAGGTGAGCAGGAAGGATAGTAGTAATGTGTTTTTCATGTCGAGTGTTATAAAGGGTTAGCTGATAGTTTGGGTTGACAATATAAGCCACAAAGAAAGACGAACCAAAAATAGAAAGGTTTCTGTAGTTAATGGATTTTAGTTAAATAATTAAAACCGGCCAGGAGGCCGGAAGCTGTCTCGGAAAAATGCTTCAGCATTTTCCAAGCAGTACGTGAAAAGCGCGTAAACTTGAAAAAGCTCGTTAGATGCTGAAGCATCCATCACGAGCCTTTCACCGGCCTCTGGCCGAAGTAACTAGAATGTCAACTTAAAACAAAAAGCCTGAACTTTCCACAAGAGAAAATTCAGGCTTTTTATCAGGCTTTCGCCAAAAGAAAATAGTAACTATACTACTTTGACTTTTCGTATTTAGCAATCATCATATCGACATCGGTCGTAAACTCCTTAACGGTTTTTCTATATCCAGTTTTACCTAGTCCTTCTATTTCAAATTGTCCGTTCTCCGCATTTTTATCTAAGTGGAAGACCCAAATCGTAGGATAGCCTCTCACCTGGAAAGCCTGCTGCAAAGAAGAGTTCTGTTGACGGATTTCTTCTGGCAATTTTGTTCTTCTTGGAAAATCTAATTCCAATAGAATGACGTTGTCGTCAGCCCACTTTTTGAAATCTTTCTTTACGAAAACAGAAGCGGTCAATCGCTTGCACCAGCCACACCAGTCACTACCTGTGAAATTAGCCAAAATAGGCTTACCGGTTTTTTGAGAAAGCTCGTAAGCTTCATCTATGCTAACTAGCCAACCTTCGTTTTCTGCCTTGTAGTTCTCTTGACTATGTCCAACAAAAGCGGAAAGGACGAATAGACTAAGGATTATTATCTTTTTCATTATCAATGTTTTATGTGTACGGTTTTATAATTCTGCTACCAAAGGTAATGTATTGGGCGAAAATTATAAGTTAAGAAAATCCTATTTTTTGGATATATGTCTTTAGTTGCACCTTTTGTACCAAAGGTAGAAGCTATTAAAAGATCACCTTTATTATAGCAAACTGGAACTACTCTCCTCCCAAGGGTTTCCAAGCCACTGCTTTAATTTCAATCAACAAATTAGGATGTGGTAATTGATGCACGGCTACCGTAGTACGAGTCGGCCCAGTATAATCGAAGAAAGTACCATATATTTCATTATAGCCTTTGAAGTCTTTCATGTCTACTAAGAAGGTCGTGATGTCGATCAAGTCAGATAAGTCCGCGTCTATACTTTGCAGTAAGGCTCCGATGTTTTCGATGACTGCTTTTGTTTGTTCGCGGATGTCCAATTGCCAGGTTCCGTCCTCACCTAACAATGCTCCTACATGGGTGTTGTCTGGTCGTCGGCTACTTGTGCCAGAGACGTATATGAAATCGCCGACTCTTTTTACGTGTGGGTAGTTGCCGAGTGGCTGAGCTTTGTCGTTTAGTACTTTTGATTGCATTTTGTTTTTTTTATTTGAAGGTTTGTATAGGTTGAAGAGGGCGGAAAAGGGTAGAAGAGGGCCTGCTTAGAAGGCGTAGTGAAGCGTAGTCCTTTTAGGTGGAAGAGGGTTTTCTTCGGTCGTGTTCTGTAAAAAAAACTAGACAAAGAGGCTACGGTTTTTACGTAGTTTTTGAAACCCCTTTTTAATCATTTTTCTATTTAGTTAATCTTCTTTATGTTTTAAGTCCTAATGAATTTCAGTAAATTTTAGAGCCTCTCTAAGGGACATCAATACTTTTCCTAAAAGATTTTGTCCTTTCCAATTTTTTTGATCTAATGCTAAATCGTCGTTTGCTCTGAAACCTATTCCCCAAATCAGATCATAGGGTGAAGCTTCAGCCATGATTCTATTCCCCGTTGAGATTAGACGATCTCTTAAATCTTCATGTTGACTAAATTTTAGATAGTTTCCGTACCAAACAATTCCAATTTTATTTCTATCCCAAACTTCAGGGCTGAATCCACTTATTAGTCGACCTAGCTTTTGTTGATTTGCAGGGGCTGGTTCTTCTAAAATTTGCTTTGCTATTTCAAAGTCTTTAAACAATTCTGCTTTTTTAAACATCATATATTGTTCGCAGCAATTATATACTTTTCCATCAGTATCGACCATATCTCTTAGAGTCCATTGTCCAAATTGATGTTTCCAAAAAAGATAATACTCGTCAGTTTCTTTCATATTGGTTACTCTAAGCCCTTTGGATTCATAAATGGTTTACTAATTCTCCAAGCTTCCTTTATGTGTTGTGCCCCGTTCTCTAAATTTTGAGAGCATAACTCTAAACTGCTAGCAAGCTTTATTCTTTTTCGATCTGCATCTTTTACTGAATCTTGATTAATCTTCTTCGAAAGTAAGGTCAAAAATACTTCAAGTGAGTCATATCTTAAATCTCCAATTTCAGTTGCCAGTTTCTCAAAATTCCCCTCATAATTCCTTATCCATTTTTGATGCTTCATGTTATTTACTTTTTTTTAAGTTGAAATTTAGGAGAAAGCTAATACAATTACATATTACGAAAAAGCCCTCTTCAACCTGGAAGGACTACGTTTCGCCACTCCTTCCAGGCAGGCCCTCTTCCGCCTTCAAAACAACATCATCCCGCAAATCCAACACCCGCTGATAAACTTCCCCAAGATCCTTATGCTCAGCACCCTTCTCCCCAACCATCTTCAAGAGTAACTCATCCTGCGCACGTCCCAACTGCATTGCTTTTTCATAAGGCATATCAGGACGGAAAGTGACTAAGGAATACTTTGAATAATAATCTTTGAATTGTTGCTCCAGTTGCATTTCCAGTTTTCGCTTTTGCTTGAAATCCTCGTCATCAACTTTGTCCTGCATCTCTGTGAAGTTATCAATAGCGAGGTCGGCAATAGCGTTGGTATTGCGATAGCGAATTTCCTGAAATTGGTAGAATGTCTTTTCCCAGTTACCGTCGAAGTCTTCCATGACATCATCGAATACGCGGACGTCTTCAAAGGAAGCATTCATGCCCTGGCCATAGAATGGAACGATGGCGTGAGCCGCATCTCCCATGATGAGCGTCTTGCCGTAAGCCTGCCAGGGATAGCATTTTATGGTACCCAAAGTTCCAACGGGATTTTCAAAAAACTCTTCTACATAATTTGGAATATATGGAATGAGAGTCGGATAGAATTTTTCAAAGAAATCCTGCACCTGTTTCTTAGATTTTAGATTATCAAAACCATATTCTCCTTCAAAAGGATGGAACATGGTTACAGTGAAACTGCCATCCAAATTCGGCAAGGCGATAATCATAAAGCTGCCTCGCGGCCAAATGTGTAGCGCGTTTTTTTCAATTTTGAAAGAAGCATTAGCACCTGGTTTGATGCTTAGTTCTTTGTAGCCGTGGCGAAGAAAATTCTGGGAATAGTTGAAAAGCAAATCTGTTGTTCTTCCCATCATGGATCGTCGGACGGCAGAGCCTGCTCCGTCTGTGCCGATGACTACGGAGCCATTGTCTACTATTGTTTTGTTGGTCAGCTCATTATTGAAAGTAGCGGAGCCATTTTCCAGATCAACATTCATGCATTTGTGATTGAAAAATAGATCAATGTTGTCTTCTTCCTCGGCCATGTTAAGGAGCGTTACATTCAGTCCCCATCTGGAAACAGAGTTGATGTAATCTTCTTCCCGCCCGCTGTACTTTGATAGGAATGCATCATCGCCAAGTGGATGAATTAATCGGCCATTCATAGGTATACATTCTTTAAGAATTTCTTCCTTCAATCCGACTCTTTCTAAGGCCATCAAACCTCTGCTGGACATAGCGAGATTGATGGAACGACCTGCGTCAACTTCTTCCTGTCGCATGTCTCCTCTGCGTTCGTGCAAATGTACCTTAAAGCCGCGTTGTGCCATTCTGATGGCTAGCAATGTTCCGCATAGTCCTGCTCCGACGATTATTACTTTTTCTTGACTCATGTAAGCTTTTTCTTAATGTTGAAATATTATATCTCGATTTGTAATTGTATTGTTATGAGGTCTTCAATCTCTCTCGAGGATCAAAGCCCAGCCATCTTATAATATTATCCTCCCAGATCATTTTGTATTGGTCTTTATTTACAATGCCTTCTTCAAAACCAAGGTCCAATAATTTTCCAGGATAGGACGACTGCGCATCGCTTTCCATTTCTCCTAAAGGATATGGATCGTCTAAGCCCATGATGATTTGATCGGTTCCTGCCAATCGTTTTACCATCATATCTAAAGAGATCGTGTCATGGACTAAAGTATCAAAGAAGATATTCGGATGTCCAACTGCTTTTCGTGGATGAACCATGCCTTCGAAGAGGTCAGGGCGTCCATCAAAGGCTTGTATTCTACGACCTAAATTCACCTGCGCCAATTG
>JBGCDT010000144.1:0-9214 GCA_045105695.1 Saprospiraceae bacterium
CCATAGACACAATCCATCTCCGTTGGATTGAAATAACCTATGACTGTTCCATTCAACTCTATTGGATAGGCGTAGTCGTCTGCCTCTCCAAAGCAAGCTGCTACATTAAATACAGCGGTGATGGATTTAATTTTTTTATTGGAATTACCAATCGGGTCTGCAAAATGGACGATGTCTTCGTAACCGGATTGTGTGGTTGAAGAAGAATAGTCACCACAGATGTATCCGTTCGTATCATAATTCCAGATGTCCAATGCCACGGAGTGATCTTCACTGTTGGTTGTACAATTCTGACAACTGGATTGACCACCTATAGTGGGTATAAGGTCAACGCTTCCATTACAAATGGCCAGGTCCTCGGCAATATCTATATTCAAATTACAGGTTGGTGGCGTAGTTGTAACACAATTTTGTAAGTCTCCATTGAAATCGCCATGTCCTGTTTCTGAACCAGAGAAATTAAACCATCCGGAAAAACCATAATCGGCATCCTTATCATTAGCCCCGTTTCCAATCTGAAAACCATAGTTGAAATCAGATGGAGCATGGGAAAGATTAATTGTTTGTCCGGCATTATTTCCAAAACCTGTAAACACACTGTTATTGTTATCCAATTCATAATAGAACCACTGTGGATGATTATCAGGGCTGTTTCCACCCTTGAAAGAGCGACCTAGAGCCGACCATTCTGACCAATCTCGTTTGTTTATTAGCCTTACAGAAAATTCATATCCATCATTAGCATCATTCACATTTACCACCGAACCAGTAACCATAGCTGTTCCGTCAGCAAATTCTTTAAGCTGAGCACCACCATTTGTAATTGCGAATAGTTGATTCTCAGTTTGATTCTCAAAATTCAACCAGACCAATCGCTGGCTGTTGAAGTTTACCAAATCACAAGTCGTAACTGTATTGTTAATCTGACTTGCATCTGTAAATAAGCCATGTCCGTTGCCGTCATCGCATTCCTTTGTGAGGAAAAAATCTGATGGAGGCGACTCGGTTGCGTAGGAATTAGCAAAGCTTATTAGTGGCAGTAATAGCCCTAACAAGCCGAAAATCATAGTTTTGAAATGCATCATATGAGATTAGATTAAATTAGTTCATAGGTCGCAATACATTGTATTGCCCAATGATTATGTGTGTACTATTGTGAAATATCAACTTAATAAGTAGTGGGAGTGACCATCATTTCCACAAAGGCAAATGATAGATGATTTACCTCTGTTAAAAGTCAATGACTCTTTGCACAGGCAAAATTGTCTGATTGTTTTAGGATGAAGGGACGATAGGAAATTATCGTTTTTGGTGTGTGTTCGTACCTGAGGGGGGAGATTTCAGTACAGGCTAGAAGCTTGCAATTAATGAACCAGTTTCTTTTTCGCTCCGAGGCGCTTACCAAGGAATGGATGTACTACAGAGTTTATGAAAATAGTAATATAGCCGTAAATCTCAATTTGAAACTCATTGTGAATCAGGTTTTTGTATTTTGAGAATAGTGTATTGAGTATTCAAATACTAAATCGTCAAGCGAAATGAAATACTAATTTTCAATGTCACAGATCAAGTGGTAGGGAATAATGAAAAATGCCCGAATAGAAGTTGATCTATTCAGGCATTCCTACAAATGTTTAGTTTGTTTCTTTTAGTTCTGATCTACAACAACCTCATCTACAGCAGTTGTTCCGTTGCAGTCAGTCACAGTTACCATATAACTGCCAGGTTCGTTTACCGTAATACTATTGGTACGAAAACCATTTGACCAGAGGTATTTACTACTTTGAAAAGAAGTGGTATTGCAGCAGCCTCCGTACATTTTGATGTCGTCAATATT
This sequence comes from Saprospiraceae bacterium, assembly GCA_045105695.1. GTDB lineage: Bacteria > Bacteroidota > Bacteroidia > Chitinophagales > Saprospiraceae > CALGLS01. Next base: position 1,838 of record JBGCDT010000144.1, read on the forward strand.
CCAATAGGAATCTCCTGCTTCCGTATCCGCAGGTGAGTAAGCTAGCAACTCAACAGTAAATACAGTAGTACTACTCACTTCAAAGATAGGTTCATTAGAAAAATCGTAAAGGGCTTTTGACCATTTTTCGTTAGTCCTCATATCGATGGATTTGTAAATCTCTTTACCACCTTTCAATATTCTAAGTCCGTATTTTGATGGAATGTTGTTCGCTTTTGTTGTTGCTCCGGTGGTAGCTTGCTTAGGTGCTTTTTCCATGAATGTCAATCGAGTGATTCTGGAAACGTCTGCTGTTGGATCGACTGTGATTTCAAATTTGAGCGACTGCGGATGATTGTTTTTGAAAGCTTTTATTGGAGCGGCATCTACCATGACTGCTTTTTTCGCTTGCTTAGAATGAGAGCTTGTGGAATAAAGCGGGAGGTTCGCATTGCCTCTGGTAAAACCACTTGTAGCAATGGCTGCACAAAAAGAACTATTGTCGGTGACATTATCCAGCTCAGCAATATTTGTAATTTGATTATCTCCTGTACTCGTTGCACTGTTGTTCAAATCCCAGTGAGCGATCAATGGTTTGTCGTCTTTGCAAGTGGTTACGACACAGGTATTGTATTGTAACACAGAAGTAGTGATGGTAACTGATTCACCAGTATTGATGATGCGATCTTCACCTAGGTCAATCGTGATTGGCGTATCTCTTAGTATCGTAGTCCCGATGCAGGTACAACCATCTTTTTGAATTTTGTCATTGACTGTAAACTCATTGTTGTCATCGCAAGTAGCACCAGGAGTACCAGGTAGACTTGGATTTTTTGGCGCGCAGTCTTGACTGTTGATAATGCCATCTTTGTCGTCGTCCAAGGAGTCCGTAAAGAGATTATCTACTGGATCTTCATTACCTTCAGAGACAAGCAGATTCAGAGAATAAAAACTACAGGGGGTAATAGCGTTAGGGAAATGAGGGGTAGAATGCGCCGTAGCAGCTACGGAGATAAGCAAACACCACCCTCGGATAAGAGTTGTGTAAATTGATTTCATGTTAGCAAAATGTTTATGGGATGATGATCTTGGAAAAATTCCGAAATCGTATAAAAATATGTTCTAATTCTTAGGGTATAGTGTGCTATTATACATGTTATCTTGTACCAAAGCTAAAGGATATCACAGACAAATGTTCAAAATTTTGTATTTTTTTACATATAAAACCAAAATATGTGTCTGATTAGCCTGTACATATGCAATTAAAGTTCCATGTTATTGCCTCTGGTTGTTAGTGTTGTAAATATTATACCTATTTAAGATAAATGTTAATCCTTATTTTTTTAAAATACTCAACTGGTGATATATCTTGACAATTTGTTGGATTAAGTTGTGATTCGGATCATTATAAATCACAAAATCAGCTCGTTTTACTTTCTCTCTTTCATCAATTTGGTTACTAATTCTAGCCATGACCTCTTCCTTGCTAATACCATCTCGTTTCATTACTCGTTCCATTCTGATTTCTACAGGAGCGGTGACCGTTATCATGCAATCCATTCGTTTGTAGCTACCACTTTCGTAAAATAAAGCTGCTTCCTGCAAAGCAAAAGGACAACCTTTTTGTTGCTTAAACCAACGCATACTATCTTTGGCAACAGCAGGATGAACTGCGGCATTGAGTGCGGCTAATTTTGATTTGTCATTGAATGCGATGGAGGCGATGTGTTTGCGATTGAGTTTGCCTGAAGGTAAATATGCCTCTTTGCCAAACAGGTTTTTAACCTGTCTGATCAATACTCTATCTTCTACCATTAATCGTTTGGCTTCCTCATCAGCATAGTAGGTGGGAATTCCTAAAATTGCAAATTTTCGACAGGCCGTCGTCTTTCCAGAACCAATACCACCTGTGATACCTACTTTGAGCATAGTTGTTTTTTAGATTTTAAATCTGTGTATCGTTTGGGTAAGTTTTGAATAGGTTGTGCGGTTTTGACGTAAGGTTATTTGATTTGTCACTCGCTATAAAAACTTGCTTTATTAGAAAAAACAAAGAGCAAACCAGCGTTTGACTCGATAAAGCGGTCAGTTAAATACGAACAGATACGGGAATGATTTATGTAATTATAAGTAATTTTATTAATTTGTCAGAAGACTTAACTCAGTCCATCCATCAAAACAAACGCTGTGAATAAAAAATTTTACCTCCTGCCTCTCTTTTGCAGCTTCCTGCTGGCCAATACACTCCTTGGTCAAGATATCCACTTTTCACAATATTACAACAGTCCGTTGAATATCAGCCCTGCACTTACTGGTATGTTCAACGGCGATATGCGTTTTATGGGCAATTATCGCAATCAATGGAGCAGTGTTCCTGTTGATTACCGAACCTATACCGCCGCTTTTGACATGAAGTATTTCCACAAAAAAATGGAAAATGGTTTTTTCGGAGGAGGGATACTTTTGAATACCGATCGAGCTGGAGATTCTGAATTGGGTTCCTCGCAAATCGATTTGGGACTTTCTTATTCACAACGCTTAAATGACTTTAATATCGTCTCTGCTGGTTTTCAAGTAGGTTATGGACAACGATCTTTTGAAACAGATGAATTAAAATTTGGCAATCAGTTCAATGGCGATGTATTTTCAGAAACAGAAAGCAGTAGAGAGAACTTTGATCAAACCGATTTTGGATTTCTTAATGTTGGAGCGGGAATCAATTGGCGAATACAACTAGAAGAAGGGCTTCGTAAGTTAGACATAGGGGTAGGTGCATTTAACCTGAATAGACCAGAGCAAGGTTTTTATGAGGCAACACCAGTTGCATTACCGGTTAGGTTGACTTTTTATGCTTCTGGAGAGTACGAATTTAGTGAACTCTGGTCTACTGTCTTTCATAGTATTGGACAAATCCAAGGACCTTATACAGAAGTAATTGCTGGGGGAGGGGCAAAGTATTGGCTGAACCGAAATCGAGGAAAAGAAACTGCGTTACAATTGGGGGCAGCTTATCGCTTCCGCGGATTATCGGATGCTTTAATTCCTTCGCTACAACTACATTATCAAGCCTGGCAATTTGGGTTGAGCTACGATATAAATCTCTCTGATTTTGAAGTAGCTACTGCAAATAGGGGAGGAGTAGAACTTTCCTTAATCTACATTATTACAAAAGTAAAACCGACTAAAGAAATCAAATCCTGTCCGGTCTTTTAAGTACTCATAACAATACAATTACATGCTCTCTGTTTTCCGAATTATCATTCCTTTGTTGATTGGTTTTCTTACTGTTTTTGATCTGCCGGCACAGACTTTCAAGGCGTTTATGAAAGCAGGAGATAAAGCGGCCAAAGAAAAGAATTTCAGTGCGGCGCTTCAGTACTATCAAGAAGCTATGACCTTCCAATCTTCTGACCCAAAAGTATGGTATAAATATGCAGAAGCAGCTCGCCAGCATCATGCCTATGAAGAATCAGAAGACTACTATCAGCGAATCATTAACTCAGATGTACAAAGTCGTTTTCCGCTCACTACCTATTGGTTAGGTGTAGTGCAAAAAAGCACTGGTAACTATGAATCTGCGATAAGCTCTTTTCAAAAATATCTAGATCAGGATGGATCAGTTAGTAACTTTAAGGCAGAAGCCAAAAAGCAAATTGAATCTTGCAATTACGCCCAAGCACTCATTGATGATGCAGATGAAGTAAACATCAAACAGCTCAACAAAAGAGTCAATTCTCCTTACTCCGAATTCGGTCCGCTGATGAAGGGAGATACTTTGTATTTCTCCTCTTTTAAATTTACAAACAAAGAAGATGAGCACGATCCACCGCGTCGTATCACTAAGGTTTTGACCTCTATAAAAGGCTCCAAAGGGAGGCCGCTTCCACGTAAATTTAATATCCCAGAATTACATACGGCACATACTACTTTTAGCTCGGATCAAAAGCGTATTTACTACACGGTTTGCAAATATCTGAATGCCAGTGAAATACAGTGTGAATTGTTTTATAGAGAGAAAGATAGCCGAGGACGTTGGTCTCGAAAAGCCATAAAATTACCAGAGTCCATCAATCAAAAAGGAACTACTGCTACGCATCCTGCCATCGCAAAAGATGCTTACGGGAAAGAATTGTTATATTTTGTATCAGATCGATCTGAGGGGCTGGGTGGAATGGATATTTGGTATACTGAAATTAGTGGTAAGAAATTTAAAAAACCAGTTAATGCAAAGTACTTGAATACTGTTGGAAATGATATTACACCATTTTGGCACCAGCCATCAGGGACCTTATATTTTAGTTCTGACTCCAGAAAAGGAATGGGCGGCTACGATATCTACAAAAGTAAAAACGAAGCAGATGGTTGGGGCGAAATAGAGCATACGGGTTATCCACTCAATAGTAGTTACAATGATTTGTACTACACCATGAGTGCAGATTCTACGACGGCTTATTTTGCATCGAATCGACTAGGATCATTTTATTTGGATAAGAATAATAAGTCTTGCTGCAATGATATTTATCAAGCTATTTTACCTTTAGATAATACGCCAGTTGAAGATACACCCATAGATTCATTAACTGTAACATTAATACCTCCAGATACAACGGACACACCCTCTATAACTTCCACCGGTCCTCCTCCTATTAAGGAAAAAGTACCAACTACTTTAGAGGATTTTCTTCCGCTTGCATTGTACTTTCATAATGATGAACCTGATCGAAGGACAAGGAGAACAACCACGAAGAAATCATACGACGATACGTTCCATCCTTACTATGCCCTCAAGCGAGAATATCTCAGAGAATATACAAAACCCATGGCTACTCTAGACCGTGATCGGGGAGAGAAAGATATTAGCTTTTTCTTTGAGAAAAAAGTCAAAAAAGGATACGACCACCTTAATCTCTTTTCAGAAATTTTGCTTAAAAGATTAGAAGAAGGCGAACAGGTAGAAATATTTGTAAAAGGTTATACAAGCCCTAGGGCTAAAAGTGATTACAATATCTCTTTAGGAAAACGAAGAATTAGTAGTGTCCGTAATCATTTTTCGAACTGGCGAAATAAGATATTTCAATCCTACCTGAATAGTGGAAAGCTAATCATCTCAGAACGTTCCTTTGGAGAGACCACAGCCTCAACTACCATTAGTGATGACCTATACGATAAAAGGAACTCTATATATCATCCTGCCGCCGCGGAAGAGCGTCGTGTAGAAATTGTGGAAATCAAGCGAAAATAACAATGTATGCTAAAATTTTTACATACGTTAATTACTTAAAAAAAAGCTTAGGTTACAATCTTAAAATAGCTTAACTTTGCAGCGTACTTAATCTCAGAAGAGTACTTTAAAAACAAAGTAGAAATAACCAGAACAAAACAGTTTAAAGGTATCCCTAAGACCATTTCAATAACTACAATTCCTTAAGCTTTTTTTTCTAATAGTGTATTTAATTGTTGATTTATTCAGAGCTATGTAAGTAGTTCAGAGCAGCAATAGTATACACCTATAAGTAATACTGACAACTGCTCGGTGAACAAACATAGCAGCTAAAGGTTTACTCTTGATGTATGTAATAGTAATGTTATGTTTAATGTGTTATTAAGGCTGAATTAGCTTTACCGATTTTCAATCCCATCAACTTTATCACATTCTTTTTAAAGTATACTGAACCGATTTCAGTGTTTTAATTCGTTTTCAAAAATCATTTGTGGTAATGTTCAAAAGATTATTTTATAGCCTGTTTTTCCTTTGTTGTTTTTGGAGCCAAGGAGACAGCCAAATCAACTGCGATTTCACTCATACCAGCGTTACTGGATGTGGTAGCTTTGGCGTTGACTTTTGTGATATGTCCACCTCTACCGCTGGGCCTATAGTTAGTTGGTCTTGGAATATGGAGATCAGCGCATTCTCTGTAGAATGCCCTTCAACAGTCTTTAGCCAACCTGGCATTTATACTGTTTGTTTGACTGTGACAGATAGCGAAGGAAATACCTGTACCACTTGTAAGGATGATTTGGTCCAAGTTTATAATTTGCCTAATCCAGAATTTGAAGTAGATATCACCCAAGGCTGTACTCCACTAGAAGTAACTTATACCGATTTGTCTGAAGGAACTGATGGCGAAATTGTCGATTGGTTCTGGGGCCTAGGTGGCTCCTGTGGTTCTGTGATTGGTAATGGTACCAACCCTGTCGCAACCTGTACCTATTCTATTCCAGGTTCTTATAACATCAGTCTTATTGTAACAGACGACAATGGCTGTGTCAACACTATTAATAAAATATCCTACATCAATGTAGCTCCTCAGCCAGAAATAAATGTTTCTGCTGTGGATAGCTTCGGTTGTACGGCTCCACATGACATCACTTTTGTAAATGATGGAGATGTAACTAACGTTACTTATGTCTGGAATTTTGGTAACAGCCAATCTTTTGAAGGCCCTGTTCCTCCTCCCATTACCTATGATGCCCCGGGAGCATATGATGTTACGGTTATTGCTACGGATCAAGTAACAAGTTGTACAGATACCTTGATCTTACAAGATTATGTAACGATTGGATATCCCGCTTCTTTCAGTTTTACCCCTGAAAATGGATGTGAGGATTTGCTAGTTAGCTTTACGGATGAATCGGCTTTCGCTGCTCAATCTGTTCTCTGGGACTTTGGTGATGGAAATACTTCATCGGATGCGAATCCAAATCATATATATACAGAAGCAGGGTGTTATACCGTCCAGCTTACTCGCTTGGTAGATGGCTGTACTTCTGTTGCCGTTTCGGAAAACTGTATTAATGTAGATCCAGAGCCGGATGTCTTTTATGTAAATGATACGCTAGCAGCTTGTACTTTACCTCATGTTGTAAATTTTGCAGGGATTTCTAATACTGCTGTTGAATGGTCATGGAATTTTGGAGATGGCAACACTTCTGATCAGCAATTCCCCACGCATACCTACGAAAGCTTTGGAGAATATCCTATTGTACTTACTGTAACCAATGCCTTTGGTTGTACCAATGATACGCTGATTAATACAGTAAGAATTATCGAACTGGAAGGTCTGTTAGCAGATGAATTTATAGATGGATGCGTCCCATTAAATGTGACTTTACAAGAGGATGCAACTACAGCTAGCCCTATCACAAGCTGGATGTGGGAGGCGACTAGCGGAACTAACATCTTTACGTCTAATGAAGAAAATCCAACATTCTCAATTATAGATACCGGTGTTTACGATGTAACATTGGTTATCGAAAACTCGCTAGGTTGTATTGACACTGCATTTTTTCCAGGAGCTATAGAAACTGGATTCGAACCAGAGGTTAACTTTGAAGCTACTCCGCTGGAGACTTGCATAGATGTACCCATACAATTTACTGACCTGACCCCAGGAGACG
>JBGCDT010000145.1:0-4901 GCA_045105695.1 Saprospiraceae bacterium
ATTGATAATTGGAATTATGATTCGGAAGATTTGATACCAATAGACATATTAGAAAAGACTTTGTTGATCGAACATCAGGGAGATTATTCTTCTAGATCATTTGTAAAAGCAGCCAGTTATTTAAAGAGACACCCTCTGGAAAGTGTAAACTTAGTTCATGATAAAATAAGGCTGACGGAAAAATATGTAAACGAAGAATATTATAGAGGTTGGATTGATGAAGAAGTATAAAAGCGTAGAACGATTGAAAAATAATCCTTAGTAAGTTGCAATGGAAAAACTTTGTTAAATATCTGAATATGGCTATAGTCCATTGTGGGGGATTTACGGTTAAAGGAGCAGCGCTACATCTCATATCCAATCGGTCAGCGTCAAAATCTACACCTCTCCTCTTTCTATTAATACATGCGTTTTCAAAATCCCCAGCATTGCAAGTGCGTCTGTGATTTCTCCGTTCATGACCATTTCTAAAGCTTCTGAAAAGGGAAGTTTTCTAACGATTAGATCTTCGGTTTCTTCTGGTTCTGCCTCTGTGAAGGTCAGTCCTTGAGCGACGTAAACTTCGCCAGCTTCGTCCGTAACACTATTGGAGGTATGTAGGTCAGAAATCTTAGTCCATTTGCTAGCGATGATTCCTGTTTCTTCTTTTAGTTCTCGCTGTGCAGATTCCAATACTGAAGTTCCTAGTGGTCCGCCTCCTTCTGGTATTTCCCAACTGTAAGCATTCAAAGTGTAGCGATATTGACCAACCAACCAAGTATTGTATTCCTCATCTAAAGGTACGATACCGATAGCCAGATTTTTGAAATGAATTAATCCATAAATGCCTTTTCCACCTGATGGGTTTAAGACCTCTCTGTGGCTGACAGAAATCCAAGGATTGTCATAGACGATTTTTTCCGAAAGGGTTGTCCAAGGATTTTCTTCGGGCTGTTTTTTATTATTCATTAACTGAAAATTAGCTTTAGAAGTTAGGCATGGTTGGCCCCGATAGGAAGTTGGCTATAATACCAGAAAGTAAATCTGCATTGAAGGCGAAGATTAATAACAATGTAACTACAAATCCATAGACGGCTCCCCAAAAGTGCGCATCGTGAGCGATGTTGTCGCCGCCACGTTTGCCCATGTAAGAGGAGTACCATAGATAAGCCACTGCGAATAAAATACCTGGTAGCGGAGGAAATAAAAACCATTGCCAAGGAGCTAAAATGACGAAGCCAAAGACGACAGCTGAGGTTCCTCCTGAAGCACCGACCGCTGAATAGTAAGGATTGTTTTTGTGCTTGAAGTAACCTGGAATGGAAGCAGCTACCACGCCACCCAGATATAAAATAATAAAGGACATTCGACCAATTCCTTCACCAAAATAATTGACGAAGAAGTTCTCCATGATTTGTCCAAACTGATATAAGACAAACATGTTAATTCCAAGGTGCCCCCAATCTGCATGCACAAATCCATGTGTCAAAAATCTAAAGTATTCTCCGAACTCTCTGATGGATGCAGGTCGAAATAACAACTTGGCTTTCATCGTCTGATTCTCAAAAGCTTGGTAAGATATGAGACCAGTTAGTATGACTAAAATTAGTGTGAGATTCATTTATTGTCTTTTATAATTGTAAACGTAAAAGTATTGCCTGACTTGCTTGTGCTAACAGACAGGTTAGGAAATGAAAAAGTTATCGGTTATGATATTTTTCATTGCGCAATATACTAAAGCCCCGGTATAACTGCTCCAGAAAAAACAGACGAACCATCTGATGAGAAAAAGTCATCTGCGAAAGGGCTATCTTTTGGTTGGCTCGTTTGTAAACATCCTCTGAAAATCCAAAGGCGCCACCTATCTGAAAAACGATTCTTCGGCCACCACTTTGGAGGAGCTTGTCCAGTTGTTTTGCAAATTGTTCGGAAGTGAAGATTTTTCCTTTTTCGTCTAAGAGTACTAAGTAATCGTCTGACTGTAAGCGATTTAAGATGGTTTCTCCTTCTTTTTGTTTGAGTTGAGAAGGGGAGAGCTTACCTGCGTTTTTTATATCGGGAATGTAAACGACCTCAAAAGGGTTGTAGTGCTTGAGTCGTTTTTCAAAGATGGTACAGCCTTCGCGGAGATAGGATTCGTTGGTTTTACCGACTACGGAGAATTCAATTTTCATAGCTCAGATTTTAAAACAACTTCCCCGTTTTAGACGGCGGTACCACCCCCAAATGCTCATAAGCCTTCTGTGTCACCTCTCGGCCACGCGGCGTTCGCTGAATAAAACCTTCCATGATTAAAAACGGCTCGTGAACTTCCTCAATGGTTCCCGCTTCCTCTCCAACTGCCGTAGCAATAGTTGTCAATCCAACGGGCCCTCCTTTGAACTTATGAATGATGGTATCCAATATTTTATTATCCATTTCATCCAAGCCACTGCTATCCACATTCAATGCTTCCAAACCATATTTTGCAATTTCTACATCAATATTTCCATCTCCTTTGATTTGCGCAAAATCACGAATTCGTCTGAGTAGCGCATTCGCAATACGAGGTGTTCCTCGGCTACGTCGGGCAATCTCTTGAGCTCCTTTTGTATCAATAGGAACATCGAGAATTCCAGCAGAACGTTTTATTATTTTTTCCAGAACACTGGCATCATAATAATCCAAGTGACAAGTAATTCCAAAGCGAGCACGCATCGGAGCCGTCAGTAAACCCATTCGAGTTGTTGCTCCAATTAATGTAAATGGCTCTAACGAAATCTGAATACTTCGCGCATTCGGACCACTATCAATCATAATGTCTATACGATAATCTTCCATTGCAGAATAGAGGTACTCTTCAACGACTGTATTTAGTCTATGAATTTCATCTATAAAAAGAACATCGCCTTCGTCAAGGTTGGTTAATAGACCTGCCAGATCTCCTGGTTTTTCAAGGACAGGGCCGGAAGTCATTTTGAGGTCAGCTCCGAGTTCATTTGAAATGATATGAGAAAGGGTCGTCTTTCCCAGTCCCGGAGGCCCATGTAGTAGCACATGATCCAGGGCTTCTCCTCTTAGCTTAGCCGCTCCGATGAAGACTTTCAGATTTTCAACAATCTTAGGCTGTCCGCTGAAGGCAGAGAGTTCTTTCGGACGAAGCGCGCGTTCGAGTTGTTGTTCTTGTGGCTCCTGATTTTCACCGCTAGGATCCAGATGTGGGTTAGACATTGTTTAATACGTTAAGTGAAAAGCAAAGATAGGATTTCTGAAACGAATTGTGTTGGTAGATTCAAACAAAAAAGCTTACAAAATACCTTGCTGATAAGTTGTAAGCTTTTTTTTGAGTCTTTGAGTCTTTGGTCTTTATTAATTAGTACGCTCGGTTCGCGAAAGAAGGAACTAAAGACAAAAGACTAATTCCTAAAGACTATTATCAATATTTAATCGATTCCAATTCTACAATGAAACCATCAATTTTCTTTTTCTTCTTCAAATCCTTCTCGTAGCTCTTTGCCGTTTTACGATCAGGGAAAGGACCTAATAGTACTTTGTAAATTGGTTCGTCTCCTTTTCCTTTTTCTACAGAGACCAGGATATTATCAAACCATTTCTCCTGCAATTCTGCTACTTGCATCATTACGTTCGCATAGTTAGTCAAGGAAGCAACCTGTACTCCAAAGCCACTTCTTTCAGGACGAAGAATTTGAACTTTATATAAGTCATGTAATTTGAAATTTCCACCTCTCACACGAGTTGCCGTTCGCAAAGGAGCAATGTCCTTTGGTTTTGGCGTAGCTTCTTTTTTAGGAGCGGCTTCTTTAGGAGTTACCTTTGCAGTTGGAGCAGGAGGCGCAGGTTTTTTTGCTGCAGGTTTCTTTACCTGTTTTACTTTAGTAGTCAACTTGTCAGAAGTTCTTGTAGGAACTGGAGACGAAGGAATTTCTTTGACAATAGTAGATGTTGGATTTTCGATGTTGGCAAATTCATCAGGAACGGTACCAGAACCAAGGACTTCGATTTTTACTTTTGCAACTCCAGCATCTACTAGGTTGATCTGTTCAGCAGCTTTTCTGGAAAGTTCAATAATACGGCCTTTGATGTAAGGGCCTCTGTCATTGATTCTAATTTTTACAGATTGCTTCGTGTCTAGACGAGTGACTTTTACGATGCTACCAAAAGTTAAGTTTTTGTGTGCACCTGTATATTTTGCTTTGTCATAAGGTTCGCCACTTGCTGTTTTGCTCCCTTGAAAAGAGTCTGCGTAATAGGAGGCAACGCCATATTCTTCTGATTGGGCAGTTGCTGAGTTGAATGTGAACAAAAAGGCTAGTAAGGCGATTGTTGTGAAGTAGTATCTCATATTCGGTTATTTAGTTTAAGAAAGTGATATGTTGTTGATCAAATGTAGGGTTTTTTGTGGATAATATAGAAATGGTTGATGGTCTTTAGGTTTTGTTAGTAGTCTTTGAGGGTTTGTCTTTACTATGCTTAATACTTAGAATTTGATTTTAATGAGAAACCGCAAACCATCCGAAGTTTTAATTACTCTATTCTTAACGACAATTCCTATGAACCTTATGCGTTCTTTTTTTGTATTTTTGCAGGCGATTTGATAAAAATTCAATTTAATATAATAAATGAGTAAGCACGGAAAAGTTTTAGTAGCGATGAGTGGTGGTATTGACAGTACCGTTACAGCTATGATGTTGCATGAGCAAGGTTATGAAGTGATTGGGATTACCATGAAAACCTGGGACTACGCCAACTCTGGCGGAACTAAAAAAGAAACAGGTTGCTGTAGTCTCGATTCCATAAACGACGCACGACAAGTAGCTGTAGATATGGGATTTCATCATTCCATAGTAGACATCAGAGAAGAGTTTGGCGATTATGTCATTGACAACTTTGTAGATGAGTATATGGCTGGACGTACGCCAAAT
>JBGCDT010000146.1:0-3424 GCA_045105695.1 Saprospiraceae bacterium
ATCGGTGATGAATCAACAGAATGGACAACTTGGTCTGGAGCTACAGGCGGCGCTGAAGATGCACAAGTAACAATGGATGAAGCCAATTCAGGTTCAAATTCTATTTATTTCAGTTCAACATCAGCAACTGGTGGACCACAAGATGTTGTTCTTCCTTTTGGTGGAGAGTACAACTTAGGTACTTTAACTTACGAGATGTATGTAAATGTTGAAAGTGGTAACGGAGGATATTTCAATTTCCAAGCCAACGAAACTATAGGTCAAGTTTGGGCGATGGATTGTTACTTTGTAGATAACGGAACTATGATTATCGCTACACAAGGTACACAACATATCATTACTTCTTATGATTTTGACGTTTGGAATAAAATGACTTTCAACATTAACTTAACTACCAACGACTGGGAGTTTATCTTTAATGATGTTTCACTAGGTTCATTTGTAAATCCTGAGAATCAGATTGCTTCTATTGATTTATTCCCTATCAACTCTGCGGATTTTGATGGAAATGGAAATTCTTCTTTTTGGGTAGATGACGTAAGTTATGAATACACTCCTTATGAATTAGCTGGTTTAAATTTAGGAGCAGTAAACAACATTCTCGAAGGACAAGGAATTGCAGGACAAGAGAAAGAAGTTTCAGGATTAGTGAGAAACCTAGGATTAGAAGAAATCAACTCTTTCGATATTGAAATGAGCTACAATGGAAACACGTATAATGAATCAGTTAGCGGACTTACTTTAGGTTCTTTAGATTTTTACACTCATGTTTTTGCAGATGTTATTACGCTTGCACCTGGTGTTAATGATTTAAGCGTTACCGTTTCTAACATCAATGGTATGGGCGACGATAACGACTCTACTGACGATACGAAGGTCTTGAGTTTAGATCCTCCAGTTCCTGCAGAAAACAAATTAGTAATTTGTGAAGAAGCAACCGGAACTTGGTGTCCTTGGTGTCCAAGAGGTGCAGTGATGATGGATAGAGCAACAGCAAACTACCCAGAATTTTTCATCGGTATTGCAGTACACAACGGAGATCCTATGACAGTAGATGCATACGACCAAGGTTTAGCAACGGTTCCAGGATTTAGTGGTTACCCAAGTGCGACAGTAGATCGTCATACAGTAATCGATCCATTAGGAATAGAATCTGATTTTCTACAAAGAATTATTGAAGAGCCAGCAGGAATTATAGAAACAGGAGCTGGATTAAGCTTAGACGAAAGTGAAATTACTATTTCTTTAAATGCTATATTCTCTGAAGCGATTACAGGAAATTATAAAATTGCATGTGTATTGGTTGAAGACGGTGTTACGGGTACAACTTCAGATTACGCGCAAGCTAATGCATACGCTGGTGGTACCAATGGTGAAATGGGAGGATATGAAACTCTTCCGACTCCAGTTCCTGCAGCAGACATGGTTTATGACCACGTAGCAAGAGCAATCAGTCCATCCTTTGCAGGTCTTCCAAATGCATTTACAGATGTAGTAGTTGGAGCTGATAACATTTACAACTTCACCTTCACTGTTGATGCTGAATGGGATTTAAGTGAAATGCATGTTGTAGGAATGATCATCAATCCTGATGGAACGATTAACAACGGTTCTACTATCAATTTAGATGACGCCTTAGTAAACGGAATTGAAGAAGGAACTGATGTAGTAGGAATAGAAAATTTAGATTTCAACCCTGGAAAAATCAACATCTACCCAAATCCAACTCAAGGATGGGTTCAATTCGATCTTATTCCAGCTATCAATGAAGATGTAATCGTAGAAATTTACAGCGCAACAGGTCAGCTTTTAGCGAGTAAAAATCACGGTACAGTTCAGGGAGCAACAACCTTCCCTATCAACTTATCTTCTTATGAAAGTGGTATTTATTTAATTTCTGTTCAACATGGAGATACGTTCTTTTCTCAACGTGTAACGAAGCAATAGATCTTAAAACTCTTTATATGGTATTGAAAATGCCGCTTCCTTTTGGGAGCGGCATTTTACTTTTTAACAAGGTCTATTTTAAACCAATAGAATTACTATTTTCGCAAGCATCAATCAAAATTCACAATTGAATAAAAGCACATGAAAATTAAACTTCAGAGCATACTTCCATATATCATTGCCATTGCAATCTTCGCCATAATTTCTATGATTTATTTCAGTCCTGTTTTAGAGGGAAATCAACTGAAACAAAACGACATCACCCACTACAGAGGTATGTCTAAGGAGGTTCAAGATTACAAAACACTAACTGGTGAACGAATCTTATGGAGTAACAACATGTTTAGCGGGATGCCATCCTATCAAACCTCAACCGTTAGAGATGGCAATTGGCTGGGTTCGATTGGTAAGTTGTTTAGACTTTATTTGCCCGGACCTATAGGACTACTATTCACCGCAATGCTCGGTTTTTACATCTTATGCCTTTGCATGAAAATAGACCCCTGGCTCAGTATTCTTGGGGCTTTGGGCTTTGGACTGGCTTCTTTCTTCTTTTTGTACTTAAATGCAGGCCATGCGACTAAAATGTACGCTTTAGCCTATATACCTCCAACAGTCGGTGGCGTCTTATTAGTTTTTAGAAAAAAATACATCCTCGGTGCGGCCTTAACCGCTCTCTTTCTCGGTTTACACATCTATTCGAATCACCTTCAAGTAACGTATTACCTTTTATTTTTACTTCTAGCGATAGGAATCACCAAAGGGATTGTTGCGTTGGTTCAAAAGGACATCGTGGACTTCGGGAAATCAGCTTTAGTGCTAATCGCTGCCGGATTCATTGGCTTAATGCCTTCTATGACGAATCTTCTTCTTACAGGAGAATACAGCGCATATACCACACGAGGGAAAACAGAACTTACTATAGATTCAAATGGTGAGGAAAAGGTAGAAGCAAAAAAAGAGGGACTTGATAGAGACTACATCCTTGAATATAACATAGGTAAGGGAGAGCTTTTAGCCTCTTTTATTCCTAACGCTAAAGGTGGGTCTTCAGGTTATTTAGGTTACCGAAAAGATGGCACTAAAGATTCTGCACTATTAAAAACTGCAAGTCCTAAAAATAGAGATCTTATCCAGCGTATTGGTGCGATGAGTTATTGGGGAAAACAAAATGGTACTGCTGGAGCATTCTACTATGGAGCGATTATTATTCTGCTTTTTGTCATTGGGATGGTCGTGTCTAAAAACCAAATTAAATGGGGGCTCTTAGTCATCTTTTTAATGTGTTGTGCTCTTGCACTTAAAGAAAGTAGTTTGGGTGATTTCTTTATTGAAAATATACCGATGTATGATAAATTCAGGGATTCAAAAATGATCTTGATGTTGGTTCAAGTGATCCTTCCCCTTGTTGCCATGCTTGGAATCAACCAATTGATTAAAGATCGAGAAAGCCTAAAACAATACAGACTACCTGTAT
>JBGCDT010000147.1:0-5080 GCA_045105695.1 Saprospiraceae bacterium
TCCGAAGAAGACTTTTTGAAAAACAGTGCTACTGTAAATGATTTAAAATTGAGAGCTAGTGTCGGAGCAACGGGTGATCAAAACATTGGAGACTTTACTTCCATCGGTTTGGATAGCACGGGTGCGAACTATGTATTCAACAATGTCATACTACCTGGAACTCGTCCTTCCACCATCAGTAATGAAAACCTTAGATGGGAAACGACCAATCAGTTCAACGCTGGATTCGATGTATCCTTTTTTGACTTTCGCTTAAGCCTAACAGGGGATTACTACTACAAGCGAACAAAGGATTTATTGATAAATGTTGACTTGCCTCGTGCGACTGGTTTTGCAAGTGGTATTCAAAATCTTGGAGAGGTAGAAAATAGCGGATGGGAATTATCTCTGCGTTCTTTCAATGTAAAAGGGGAGAAGTTTTCCTGGAATACTCAGTTTAATATTTCTGCCAATCGAAACAAAGTTTTAGACATCGGAGGTGAAGATCAGGTAATTTTTGCAGGAGAAATTCCTGAGCGGGGTTTCTCAGTTATTGTGCAGGAAGGTTTGCCCTTAGGAACATTCTATGGCTACAATAGCCTAGGCGTTGATCCTGATAACGGAGACATTGTTTTCGAGGATCTTAATGACGATGGAATTATAAATGAAGAAGATAGAACGATCATTGGCGATGCTAATCCCGATCTTATTTTAGGGCTAACCAATACGCTGAGTTATGGAGGATTCACTTTGGATATTTTGTTACAATCCAGAATCGGCAATGATGTATTTAATGCGACACGCATAGAAACGGAAGGCATGTTTTCTGTGAAAAACGGAAGTACCGCAACCCTTGACCGTTGGCAGGAATCAGGAGATGTGACCCGAGTACCCAGAGCTGTTTTTGGTGATCCCAATGAGAATAGCAGAATTAGTAATCGCTTTATAGAAGATGGTTCCTTTTTGAGAATTAGAAACATTACTCTTTCTTATAATTTTCCAAAATTCATAATAGAAAAAATCAGAATTCAAGGTTTATCCATTTACGCAAGTGGTCAAAACTTATGGACTTTATCAGATTACTCAGGTTATGATCCTGAGGTCAATCGGGATGGCGGAAGTGCCATTTCTCAAGGAATTGATTTTGGTACTTATCCTCAAGCCAGAATAATGACAGGGGGAGTCAGAGTCGATTTTTAAATTATATAACTCTTTAAATAAATCAATAGCTCAGTATTAGTAGTCGAATAAAATTACCAGTATGAAAAACTTTATCCTAATTATTTTTCTAGCATTTACCTGCTCGAATTGTTCAGACTTTTTAGACAAAGAGCCTATCTCTGATTTAGCAGAAGATAACTTTTTTAAAACAGGAGTAGATGCCGAATCTGCCTTGGTGGCAGCTTATGATGCCTTGCAAAGTGAGTATTATATTTTTGATCGCTTTACGAATGGTGATGCAATTGCTGACAACTGCTACGCCGGTGGAGATAATCCAAATAACTTTCAATTGGATGAATTTACCGTAACGACTACCAACGTAAATGTAGAACGTGACTGGGCTTTTTTATACGAAGGAATTAGTCGTGCGAATGCAGTGCTGGATAACGTTCCCAATATTGAAGCAACAGATATAACGGAGGAGCGGATTACAGAAATGTTGGCAGAAGCATCCTTCCTGAGAGCCTATCATTATTTCCAGTTGGTCAATCTCTGGGGAGATGTTCCACTGGTTTTGGAAAAGGTGAGTTCTACTGATCCAGAAGTTGTTTTCCAACCTAAAGTGAGCACAACGGAAATCTATGAAGCGATAATTTCAGATTTAGAATTTGCTGTTGAAAACCTCCCTGCTTCTTTTGATCCTTCTCAGGAAAGAGCTACCAAAGGAGCTGCAAATGCTATGCTGGCAAAAGCTTACGCTCATCAGCCGAACCCCAACTGGGAAATGGTAAAACAACATTCCTCTGAGGTGATAAGCAGTGGGACTTATCAGTTGGTCTCCAACTATAATGACCTCTGGAATCCTGCAAATGAAAATAGCTCAGAATCCATTTTTTTTTTTTTTTTTATTGGCGGAACGAACGAAGCAAACTGGGGTCCGCAACTATGGTTGCCTCCTTCAATCACTCAGGATGGTTGGCGAAAGTTTAATACACCTTCGAATGATTTGATCGAAGCTTTCGATAGCGAAAATGACAATGTAAGAAAGAATGCCTCCATAATATTTGAGGGAGGTCTGTCATGGCAAGACCCTGATTATCCTAGTGGAACCATTCCATTTCCATTCAAACAAAGAGAGGCCAACGGATGGTCGAGTTCTAACAATTATTTGTTGATAAGGTTAGCAGATGTTATTCTTCTTTTGGCAGAAGCTGAAAATGAATTGGGTAATACTGCTGGGGCAAGTACGGCTTTGAATCAAATCAGAAACAGAGTCAATCTTCCAAATACGACTGCCGCTGGACAAGCAGAACTGCGAACAGCCATTCAAAAAGAAAGACGCTTAGAATTGGCCTTTGAAGGGCATCGATGGTTTGATCTGAAAAGAACCGGAAGAGCAGTTAGTGTTATGAATGCGCTGGGGCGAAATTATAATGTTGAGGACTTTGAGCTATGGTGGCCTGTTCCACAATCAGAATTGGATCGTAACCCAAAGCTCACTCAAAACGAAGGCTATTAATGAATTGAAAATCACAAAAAAACAACTCAATCAAACTACTCTATAACTTTTTAATCAAAACTACTAGATATGAAAAATTTATTTACACTGTTTTTTATTGCAATGACTTTTAATATTGTAGCACAAGTACAAGTTACTTTTCAAGTGGATATGTCTGGGCAGTCTGTGTCCGCAGATGGTGTTCATATTGCGGGAAGTTTGAATGATTGGAATACAGAAGCAAACACGCTGACCGATCAAGGTAATAACATTTATGCCGTTACTTTAGATCTTACTCCCGGGGTAGATTATGAGTATAAATATTTGAATGGTAATGCCTGGGGGACGGAAGAAGCTGCTCCAGGGACATGTACGATTGGAGGAAGTAATAGAATTTTTACAGCTCCAACGGCTAATATGACCCTTCCGGTAACTCCTTTTAATAACTGCCCTTCAGCAGTAGAAACTCAAATGGTGAAATTTAGTGTAGACATGACTGGGCAGTCCATTTCTGGAAATGGAGTTCATGTAGCAGGTAACTTTCAAGGCTGGAATCCTGGTGCCATCTCCTTGTCTCCTGTTGGAAATAATATTTATGAAGTAACGGTTCCGGTCTTATCATCTATAAGTGTTATTCAATACAAGTTTGTAAATGGTAACGACTGGGGGATGGAAGAAACGCCAGGAGCTGGTTGCGCTAATGGAGATAATAATCGCTTGTACATTATTAAAGATGCTGGAGATGTTGATTTGCCAACTGCTACATTTGGCGGCTGCTCCAATCCAATAGATACTCGTACTATAGTTTTTAAAGTTAACCTGGACGGAACGGCTCCCTCTGCTGATGGCGTACACGTTGCTGGAAGTTTTCAGGGATGGAATCCAGAAGGTACTCAGATGAATGACATCGGAGATGATACTTACGAAGTGGCCGTCGAAGTGATGAAACCAGTGATGTACTTAGAGTATAAATATCTGAATGGTAATGCTTGGGGAACAGAAGAGTCGGTACCTGAAGATTGTAGCTACAATACGAATCGCTTTGCGGTTATTGATTTGAATAGTGCGGACATGGTTGAGCTAGAAAATTTTGTACTTGGTACTTGTAATAATTTGAATGTCTCTACTATTGATTTGGCCACCTCTCCTTTGTTTAAAATTGCTCCAACCATAGCAGACGATCAGATTTTTATTACCTGGGAAACCTCCATTAGTGGACAGGCCTCACTGCTGGTTCATGACCTACAAGGAAAATTAGTTTTTAATCAAGAGAAAGAAAATATTCAATTTTCGGAAAACCAAGTAATTAATGTAAGTGAGTGGACTCCAGGAATGTACATTGTTCAACTAAGAACAAAAAACAGTTTGTATAGTCAGAAAATAATTATTGAGTAATTAGTTTTAATTAACTATTAATTGTGGCGTCACCCCGATTATTTCAACATGAATTTTCGGGGTGGTTCCTGTTTTTAGAAAAAGAAAATATGATAAATAAAAAAAATAATTTATTCTCTGCTGTATTCTTTTTTGCAATTGTAGCATTATTGTTATCCAGTTGTAGTGATAACGATATTCCTGTCCCTCCTGATGATGATACTGTTGATGCTTCTGAAGGAAAAGTTGCCGTTTGGCGTTCTGATAAAGCAGGACTACTTAAAATAGCTGAAGAGCCGGAACTGATACCCTATGAATCGGCGAATGACTTTGACGTAAGTGTAGCTATAGATGAAACTACGGAATATCAAAGTATGGAAGGTTTTGGTGCTGCACTGACGGGCTCTTCCGCTTATGTTATTCAAACCCATTTGAGTGAAGCGGAACAAGATCAATTATTAAATGATTTATTTAATACGGAAACTGGAATTGGTATTAGTTTTATTCGTCTCATAATAGGTGCTTCTGATTTTTCTTTAAATGATTTTACCTATAATGACCTAGCGGTTAATCAGTCTGATATTTCTCAAAATAATTTCGATATATCAAGAGAGGAAGAATATCTAATACCCTTGTTACAAAAAATATTAGTCATTAATCCTAACTTGAAAATAATGGCTACCCCCTGGTCTGCGCCGGCCTGGATGAAAGACAATGAAAAGTTAAAAGAAGGAGGTCGTTTGAAAAGTACTCTTTATGAAAGTTACAGTACTTATTTAATTAAATATATTCAGGCAATGGGTAATTACAATATTCCCATCCATACTATTACGGTACAAAATGAACCTTTATATGCTGCACCTTACATCAGTATGGAAATGAGTTCGGAGGAACAAAAGGTGTTTATTCGTGACCATTTGGGGCCTCAGCTTGAAGCCAATAATATTGATACTAAAATTATTATTTACGACCACAATTGGGATGATATTAATTATCCATTAGATATTTTAAGTGATGAAACAGCAAAAGGATATATCGAAGGAACGGCTTTCCATTGTTATGCTGGTG
>JBGCDT010000148.1:0-3586 GCA_045105695.1 Saprospiraceae bacterium
CATTTTTTCCAAATAAGCCAAAGCATGTGCAGATTCCAAAGCTGGGATAATTCCCTCTTTTTGAGTGACCAATAAACCCGCAGCAAAAGCTTCCTGATCCGTTACGTGTCCGTAGAAAGCACGACCCGTTTCTCTCAGGTGTGCATGCGAAGGACCAATTCCAGGATAATCCAAACCAGCAGAGGCACAACGGGATTCCTCCACCTGTCCATCATTTGTCTGCATCAAATAGGTTTTGCTACCATGTAAAATCCCTGGTGTTCCAACGCTTAGTGTCGCAGCGGTTTCGCCAGTGTCAATTCCATGACCGGAAGCTTCTACGCCAATTAACTTTACCGATGCTTCATTTATAAAATGATAAAAAGCTCCAATCGCATTACTTCCTCCTCCGACACAAGCAACTATGTAATCTGGCAATTCAGGCAACTGATTTTTAATCTCCTCACTAATCACCGCTTGGAATCGAGCAACCATATCAGGATAAGGATGTGGCCCAACGGCGGAACCAATAATATAATGTGTATCCACTGGATTGTTGATCCAATCTCGGATAGCTTCGTTTGTTGCGTCTTTCAAAGTGTGGCTGCCGCTGGTCACGGGGACAACGGTTGCGCCGAGCATTTTCATTCGAGCTACATTTGGTGCTTGCCGATGGATGTCTTTTGCCCCCATGTAAACGACGCAGCTCAGTCCCATCAGCGCACAAGCTGTAGCGGTGGAAACGCCATGTTGGCCGGCTCCGGTTTCTGCAATGATTCGGGTTTTGCCTAATCGCTTAGCCATGATGAGCTGTCCAAGGGTATTGTTTATTTTGTGTGCTCCGGTGTGGCAGAGGTCTTCGCGTTTCAGATAAACCTGTGCTCCATAATGTGCACTCAGATTTTTTGCTAAAAACAAAGGCGTAGGTCGTCCCACATAGTCGCGTAGCAAATCCCGAAATTCCTTTTGGAAACTCGGATCGTTCATCACTTTTAGATACTGATCTTGCAGTTCTTCTACATTTGGGAACAACATCTCCGGGACGTATGCGCCGCCGTAACTGCCGTAGTAACCTTGTTGGTCGGGTGCGTATGGTTGTGTCATTTTTTAAAACTTTTAACTGTTGACGTTTAACTTTTAACTTCGCTCGGTTCTGTGTTTTAATGAATGAATGATTGAATGGGCGCTCAGTTTGTAGGCTCCGCGATTTTTATGGTCGAAGGAATTTGAACTTGAGTTTGTTTCTTGATACTTGAACTTTGAAAAAATGCAAGAGACAATTGTCAAGGTCAAGATGCTTCGTTCGTAAACTCTTCAGTCGCAGAGGTCAAAAGAAAATTCGATTATTTATTTTCAAGCCACTGCTCTAGTAATTCAACATTCTTTTCCCCTGCTTCAATTTCAAACCGACTATTCAAATCAACTCCGTAAAATTGCGGATGCTTAAAATTCAAGACGGCTTCTGTGTCTTCTGGGCCTATGCCGCCGCTGAGGAAAAATGGCTTGTTGTAAGTGTATTGTTGTAAAATATCCCAGTTGAATTTTTTTCCAGTGCCACCATGCGTTTTCCCCTTGGTGTCGAAAAGGAAATAGTCGCAGACGGGTACATATTTTTCTAATGTATTAAAATCAAAATCTTTGTTTACACAGAATGCTTTTAGGATGGTAAATCCTGCTTCTTTTAGTTGTTCGCAATAAGCTGGTGTTTCCTCTCCGTGTAGTTGTACGTAGCTTAGCTTGTGTTTTTCTAAGAAGGTTTGCACGCGATCGATTTCTTCGTTTACAAAAACACCAACACCTTTTATTTTTTTGTGTAAAACAATTTTCCTTTCTGACTCATCCAGTACATAGCGCGGTGAAGGAGCGTAGAAAATAAAGCCCATGTAGTCAATGCCCAACTCCGTTACTGCCGCTATATTCTCAGGTATTCTCATACCGCAGACTTTGATCTTCATGTTTCTCTGTTTACGAATTTACAGGAGCGTTGTAGCGTTTCACGGACTGAATAAAATCTGCGCAAGCTCGCTGTGGATCAGGGGCCGACATAAACCGTTCGCCGATCAGGAAGCCGTTGTAACCAAAAGCTTTTAGGTCGTGAATATCCTTGGCTTCATGGATACCGCTTTCGCTAATGCGTAAAAAATCTTCTGGGATTTTAGCCGCTAGTTTTTTAGAAGTAGCAAGATCTGTTTTGAAAGTAGTCAGGTCTCTATTGTTTACCCCAACGACATTTACAAATTCATTCAGATAGCTGTTTAGCTCTGCTTCGGTATGCACTTCCATTAAAACTTCCAACCCTAAGTCTCGAGCTTTCTTCGCCAATGTTTTTAACTCCGTCGGAGAAAGTGCGGCTGCAATCAGCAGCACTACATCCGCTCCAATGCTTTTGGCCTCTATCAACTGATACTCATCAATGATAAAATCCTTTCGGAGAATGGGACAGAAATTAAACTTCCGAGCAGTTGTAAGATAATTGTTAGAACCGCCGAAAAATTCTTTGTCCGTTAGTATCGAAAGGGCAGAAGCGCCAGCTTGCATATAGCCAATACTGATCTGCTCGATGTCTACATATTCATTAATCATTCCTTTGCTGGGAGACTTGCGTTTGATCTCTGCAATGATTCCAACTTTGTCTTTCTGCAAAAGATATTTGCATAAGCTCACTGCTGGCGAAGCAAAATAAATGCTCTGTTCCAGCAATGCCGTCGGATAGAGTTCTTTCGCTTTAGCGATCTCTATTCTTTTGTGGGCTAGGATTTTATCTAGGATGTTATTCATGATGTTTTTTTTAAAAGGTGGATAGGGTTGATTAGGTAGATGGGGTGGATGAGGTTTTCTTAGTACGTGATAATCGTTTACTGAACTCACGTTAGACGAAACCTCATCTACCCCATCCACCTCATCTCCTTACTAACTAATTTTCAATCAACCGCTCAAATGCTTTCAAAGCCTTCTCTGATTCCAAGGACTCTTTTGCCAAAGCAATACTATCTTC
The DNA here is from genome assembly GCA_045105695.1 of Saprospiraceae bacterium. GTDB lineage: Bacteria > Bacteroidota > Bacteroidia > Chitinophagales > Saprospiraceae > CALGLS01. The sequence continues at coordinate 2,975 of JBGCDT010000148.1, forward strand.
CAAACTTAGCGCTGGTCGGGAGCAACTGATGGCCATGCCTGCATTGGTCGTGACGACTTGATTTTGAACTTCGGTTCCTTTGTTATTTAAAATTTTCATAAAAATATCAGCGGCCTCTGGTACTGTTTTACCGCCGTATAGGTCACTTTGTTTTACTTGATTCATTCCAAAGTCCTCTGGCTGCTGAATGCGTTCAGAATCATTGGTGATTACTTTTACTTTTCCCGTTAAGGAAATTTCGTCATAGCCATCTAGCGCGTGAAGAATGACGAAACGTTTGTCGGATTGCTGGTAGAGGTATTGATACAACCGTTGCAACTCCAAAGAAAAAACGCCTACGATTTGATGCTTTGGAAAACTGGGATTTACCATTGGTCCGAGCATATTGAAGAATGTCTTTACGCCAATTTCTCTTCTGATCGGAGCTACGTTTTTCATCGCAGGGTGGAAGAGGGGAGCGTGTAGAAAACAAATATTTGCTTTGTCTATTTGTCTTTTTAACTGATCGGCATTGTTGGTGAATTGGTAACCGAGGTATTCCATTACATTGGAGGAACCGCAGCTGGAACTCACTCCATAGTTGCCATGCTTAGCGACCTTTACTCCAGCCCC
>JBGCDT010000149.1:0-4143 GCA_045105695.1 Saprospiraceae bacterium
CCTTTTTAAGAACCTTCTGGAATACATCATTAGAAGTCATTGCTTTGTCTGTCTTGATATTTGCCTATGGAGTAGAGTTAGCTCAGTTTTTTAATATTGTCGGAGTACTCGGATTAGAAGGGAATTCCTTCGCGGAAATCATTATTGGAACCAGCTTTTCCTGGGAAGACATGCTGGCTTATACCCTTGGAGTGGCCCTGATTTATTTTTTAGATAAAAGGTTTTTGTAAAGAGGGAGATAGGGTTGATGAGGAGATGAGGTGAATAGGGTTTCCTTTTTACGTGATTCAAGGCTCTTAGGTTAACTTGAACCGCAACGCTAAGCCACAGGCCCACACTTTCGTCATAGCTGAGCTGCTAGATTTTTTCGACAACCTAAAAAGCAAAGCCCTCCCACCGTTCATCATTGCTAAGCCAGTGACCCACCTCCAGACTTTAGAGAACTTGGGCCTACCTAGAAGGCGATAGTCCTTCTAGGGCAAACCAAAAGAAAATAGAGCAATAAAAAGACAATAGGTTTCTATAAAAGCGAGGATCGATCTGAAAGTAAATCACCTAAATTGAAACCATCAGACATCAAAAGCTAAAGATGAAAAAGGCAGCGTGGCTATACGAGCAGAGAGAACATTTTATCTTAAGTAGATACAACCAAAAATCACTACCTTCGCGCCATGAAAAAGAAAAAAGCACATGATTCGAAGGCAAGGCTTCATAAGCGCAGCAAGCATCGCGAACGTTATGATTTGAAAGCTCTTGTAGCGGATTGTCCAGAACTCAAAGAATACATCGTTCCTAATAAGTACGGAGACGACTCCATAAATTTCTCAGAACCAAAGGCGGTAAAGTTGCTTAATAAAGCACTGTTGCTTCATCATTACAATCTGGAATTTTGGGACATCCCAGAAGGTTATCTCTGCCCGCCAGTTCCTGGTCGTGTGGACTATATTCATCATGTAGCGGACATCCTTTTCGAAGCTAATCCAGAAAAAGACATGACTGGTCCTGATATCAAATGTTTGGATATTGGTGTTGGTGCGAACTGTATATATCCAATTGTTGGAAGAGCTGAATACGGCTGGAGTTTTGTCGGTGCAGACGTTGATACAGTAGCTATCGAAAACTGTAACAATATAATTACAAAAAACCCTGCTCTCTCAGGGCACGTCGAAGTTCGTCTCCAAGAGAATAAATATCAGAAGTTTAAAGACATCATAAAGGAAGGCGAACACTACCATATGGTTGTTTGTAATCCGCCTTTCCATGCTTCTCCGGAAGAGGTAGAAGAAGCTAATCTCAGAAAGTTAAGCAACCTAAAAGGCACGCAAGTGAAAAAGACGAAGATGAATTTTGCAGGTCAGGAGAACGAACTATGGTACGAAGGCGGAGAGGTGAAATTTATACAAAGACTTATCAGGGAAGGAAAGCAATTCTCCGATCAAGTCGAGTGGTTCTCAACGCTGGTCTCCAAGACCTCCCACGTCAATCGCATCTATGGAATGTTGCGCGAGGCGAAAGTCAAGAAAGCTGTTCTTAAGGATATGGGGACTGGCAATAAGGTGAGTAGAGTGGTGGCTTGGCGGTTTTAGATTTTTAACAGCTTAATAGGAAGCCAGTTTCTTCGCCCTATTTGTTTTCCAAATCTTTTATAATTCTGATAGCATTTTCGTTATCAGGATTCAAATGGAGTGATTGTTTGTAATTTTTTAGTGCTGCCTCGTAATTTTTAGATTCATAAAAAGCTTCCCCCAAACTATCAAATAAATTAGCATTGTTTGGAATTAATTCCGTTCCATATTTAAAAATAGCTATTGCCCCTTTTGTATCTTTCTTATCATAGAGCCATTCATAGCCAATGATATTTATGTAATTCGCGAAGCCTTGTTTTGCATTCTCTAGGTCATTGCCATTAAGGTGACTATAATTTTCTTGGAAAAGGTTTTTGAGATAAGCGGTAGAATTTTTAGTGTCATTGTAAATAGTGAAATATGCTGTTCCAGATTTATTGTCCGGGAATAGCTCTGGAATACTTATCGCCCTTTCTCCTTTTTTTAATTCAGCTATTAAATCTATTTCTTCGTATTTCTTCCAGTCTTGAAAATAATACAAACGGATGGTCAGCTTGTCTAAGTCATATACTGTTGAATATTGCGTAATGTCCTGTTGCATCGCATTCATGACAGAGGAACAATAATCGAAAGAATTTTCGGATTCTGATCTATTAATGTATTCTACACCTTTTTGATAAAAAGGAATATTTGCTGTTTCTGTTAATGAAGGATAAAAGTTTGAAAATATTCGTTCACTGTCATCTCCTATGATTAGTTGATCTCCCTCTGCAATTAAATATTTACCACTGCGATCTACAAATACAATCATTCCTGTTGCTAAGTCGGACAAATTGATTTTTTGCAAATAATCTTTAACAGAAACCACATTGTCAAACGATTGCATAGCATGAGTCACAGCTTCACCAAGAGGTGTTCTTATTTTACCAAGGGTATCGGTTACGGCTAGGTAATCCATCGCGAAGCCATCGAACATTAGCCCAGCTTCATTGATGCCGCCTTGTGGAAAACCATTTATAAAACCCACATGCATAACACCATAGCTCTTTTCTCCTTTTGGCAAAAACCAGATTTGAGAATTGGGACTGAACCAATCCTCGTTGTTGCCTACAATTGTTTTTCCATTTTGAGTAAGCTTGTAAAGGCTACAAGCAGATAAGATCTGGACTGATGCTAACAAGCAAAATAAAAGAAACCTCTTTTTCATACGAGTATTAATTCTGGTTGTTTGATAAAGGGAATATCCCCCATTAAAACAATAAACGTACTATCCCGATGAGACTTTTAACTCATTGAGATTTTAACTATTGTAGAGATGAGATACTTCTTATCCTTTAAAAACAACACTAGAAAACCCAGCATCCACAACTACCTCCACACCCTTTCCATTCTCCGCCAAGGCAACTTCCTTCCGATCAACCAAACAAGTTGTCGCGCTAAAAGGCAAACCAAAAACTTTCAATTTTACCTTTTCATAACCACGACTATACTCTCCTTTTATTCGTTGAACAACAGAAAACTGTTTTTCATCTCCCTTACAAGTGATGGTCTTCATGCTATAATCATTCTCTAAGTAATCATATCCCTCTCCAGCATCTTCATAAAGTGTAGTTTTGTCGGCGCCATTGATATAGTAAGTGTTCAAAGTCATTTCTTCAAATTGCAATTCATTCGTATGCTGCTGCACTGGATACATCGCTATGGCCGAACCTGCCTTTGCAAAAACAGGAATATCTCCTAGGTCAACCTTAACAGTGTGTTTACGTTTTCCTTCGAAGCGTTTACCTTCCTGTAAACTGTACCAATTTCCTTGAGGGAAATAAATGCGTTGCTTCTTACGTCCAGGACGAACGATAGGACTTACCATTAGTTTTTCTCCAAACATAAAATCACGTTGCGTCTTACTGGTGTTTTCATCAGCTTGATCGTAGAACGCTAAACTTCTGATAACAGGAGTTCCCTTGGTCGTATATTTATGGAAAGCATCGTAGAGATAAGCAATCAGTTTGTAACGTAACTCGATGGCTTCTCTAGCAAACTGCGTATATTTTTCTCCATAAGCCCAAGGCTCCTGATCCATTCGATTCGCAGCTTCTAGCTTTGCAATTTCTTCCCCTTCTACCTGCACCGCTCCATCTACATTATTACCAATGGAGTGAACGCGATACACTGGATGGAAAATGGCTAATTGCAACCAACGGACCATCAACTCCCCAGTCGGTTCACCAGCGAATCCACCCACATCAGAACCGCAAAGCGAAAACCCAGAAATACTCAATCGCTGACATTGTCTATTTGCAATTCTGAGGTGTTTCCAATCTGCGTAATTATCACCTGTCCAAACGGCAGCATAGCGCTGACCTCCAGAGTAGGTTGCTCTTGTGAGTAGGAAAGGACGTTTCTTAGGTTGCAGTTTTTTGAAGCCATCATAACTCGCACGGCTCATTTGCATACCATATATATTGTGTGCTGCCTTGTGGCTTTTATCATGACCATCATAATCATGGCGCACATCCTCCGGGAATGTCTTTGTATTTACGGAGAAGACGGCAGGTTCATTCATGTCGTTCCAAAAACC
>JBGCDT010000150.1:0-7999 GCA_045105695.1 Saprospiraceae bacterium
CCGTCAAAGGTCTCGTTAGCCATTGCTACGTTTACCTGAGTCTGCCCGACTGGACACTGTGCCTGTACTGTAGTCCCAAATAGGCTACATAGCATCAGACACAAAGTCATAATTTTAGTAAAATTTGTTTTTTTCATGAGAACAAAATTTTTCACGTTTTTTTAATTAACAATTTGACAAATCAGATTAGTCAGCTAATAAAGCGACCATGTCTGCTTGCCAGGTCGCATTGACCAAGTTAGGATTGGCTGCTTTGGATGCATCTACAGTAGATACGTATCCGAAGTAGACTGCATTTGCAGTAGTCTGTCCTGATTCGAGTTCAGAAGCAACTGCTCTGAGGTAGAATAATCTGAAGTAACCTTCAGGGTTTCCTGCTTCAGTTGGCGGATTCACCAAATTGTAATTGGTTTGCATTTCAGTTTGAACCGTATTGGCAGCACTATTAGGACTTTGTAAGTCTACTAATGTCTTATCATTAGGAGCTGTAGGGTATACAGGACCAGCTGATAAAGACTGAGCGTTGATGCTTGTCAATCCGAGAAACAGAAATGCGGTCAATGTCAAAGACATTAGAATTTGCATTCTTTTTTTCATGAGAAGTAACATTTTTAATTAATAAATAAGGTTTAGAACATTTAGGATTTAAAATAATCTGTATAGGATCTATAGGTAATTTGTAGACTTAAAGCTATATGTAAACTGATTGTTGGCATTGACGAAAGTAGTATTGGATATCATTGGTACTTCGCAAGCGAATCAATCAAGTTTTCTTTTTTAACTACACTCCACATTAAAAAATGTATCATGTAGGACTATTGTTATAAATTGACATAAGGATGCCAGGTCCTTGGGCGAACTTCATCGCTTAGGAAATATTTTGAGATTCTATCAGGCCTGGGTTTTTACAAATAAGGTAGGCGGGATAGCATCAACATTCGCTATTTTTTTAGGTGGAAATTTGTAGTTGAACCGGGTAAGTTCAATTTTTTATTTCATTCTGATTATGTTTTGTTTTTGCTGTAAACAGCAGTTTTTGTTCATGGGTAATTAAAACAGATAACAGTAGGCACACATAAGAAATGGCGCGCACAGGCTGTTAACCTGTATTCACTACGAATATTGAGGACTATACAATTTGTAAAACAAGTTAGAGCTAACGCTGCCTTAATCAGACCAATGCACAATAAGTACATCAGTAGTTGACAGAGCAATTACAATAGCTCTTGTTACGGTTAGAGGGATGTAGCCTAATTTAGGCTGTCGGTTGAGGGATGTTGGGTAGGTTTGAGGGATGTAGCTTTTAAAAGCTATATCGAAAAATAGGTTCGTGATAATATTGTATAAAAACAATTTGTGATAAGAACCTACGACAAAGATAGTAAAATATCTTTCTAGCCAAGAAATTTAGATAGAAAAATATAATTATTTTTTTACCATATATCTTTTTGACCGCCACAAATGTATGGCATTTTATTTTAATAAAACAAGAGGTGATATGATTTTTTTTGTTGATGTTATTAATTAATTTTGCAGCAAGCAGTATTATCATGCTGTTTAGCCCAACCATTCTACCGACCTTTTTCTTACCAACTTTACTTAGTAACAAATGCAGTAACACGCTCATAGGTAGCTGTTTACGAGTGTTTGAATTGGTATTCACGCGTTCATTATTATGTTCTAAAAACAGGGAACAAACTACTTTGTAGAACGTATGCTAAACAGTAATAAAAAAATCTTAATATGAATTATCGCATTGGCCACCCTTCAAGCGGATTTACAAATACAAACTTTCTAATAATGAACTTTACCAGATTAGCAACTGCAAGTACAATCTTACTAGCACTACTTCTATTCTCTGCCTGTAAACAGGATTCTGAAAAGACAAAAACTGAAGCGACAGCGCAAAAGCCTTCAGGGCCACTTTTCACATTATTGTCTTCTGACCAAACCGGTATTAACTTTAGAAACGATCTGGAAGAAGATGTCAATGACGATACTAAAAACATTCTCTCTTTTGATTATTTTTTCAATGGAGCAGGTGTAGCTATTGGAGATATTAACAACGACGGACTTCCAGATGTGTTTTTTAGTGGCAATGAAGTTCCCAACAGGTTGTACCTCAATAAAGGCAATATGCAGTTTGAGGATATTTCTGAAAAGGCAGGTATAAACGCTAACAAAAAATGGGCAACCGGAGTCACGATGGCAGATGTGAACGGCGACGGAAGACTAGACATCTACGTTTGCCAAGGTGGTTCGAAACTAAATCCTTGGGCAGATAAAGCAAACTTGCTATACATCAACAATGGCGATCAGACTTTTACAGAAAGTGCAAAAAAGCTAGGTCTTGATGATAGTAACATGGGAACCCAAGCTGCCTTCTTCGATTATGATAAAGACGGCGACCTTGATTGTTTTGTACTAAATGAATCGAAGTACACCTTAGTCGCACACAACATTATCTTTAAAGAATTAGAGGACAAAGAAAATTTAATTCGCGCCAGCTCTCACTTGTACAGAAATGATAATGGAAAATTCAAACGGGTGACTGAAAGTGCAGGCGTCTTAGAATACGGCTTCGGACTTGGTCTTGCCATCAGTGACTTGAATAGAGATGGATGGCCGGACATTTATGTAGCCAACGATTACTCTGTGCCTGATTTTCTATGGATCAATAACGGAGACGGAACTTTTACCGACAAGGCAAAGGAAATGACCAACCACCTTTCTTTCTACAGCATGGGAATCGATATTGCGGACATCAATAATGACGGGCATTTCGATATTGGCGTTGTTGATATGGCTGCGGATGATCATATCCGTTCCAAAACATTAATGGCTTCTATGGACATTCCGACTTTCTGGTATTACATCAATGATCGTAATTATCATTATCAGTACATGTTCAACGCTATGCAATTAAATAATGGTAACAATACTTTTTCAAATATTGCTAACCTGACCGGAGTCGCTAGTACAGACTGGAGTTGGGCTTCTCTTTTTGCTGATTTTGACAATGATGGATATAAAGATTATTTCGTGTCAAACGGTTATCGTCGTTATGCAAGAGATAATGATTTCAGAATTGCGATGGAGAAAAGGAGAAACGAAAAAGGTGGAACTATTCCTAAGGAGGAGCGTCAGAAGTTTTATGATATGATGCCCACGATTAAGCTACCGAATAAGATGTATCATAATGATCAGCATTTACATTTCGAATCTGTAGAAAAAAACTGGGGTGTTGATCAACCTTCCTTTTCCAGTGGCGCAGCTTATGCAGATTTGGACATGGATGGTGATCTGGATTTGGTTGTAAATAATGTAGCAATGGAAGCTTTTGTTTATCAGAATAATGCAACGGAGCAGAACAACAATCATTACCTGCGAGTCCAATTAAAAGGAAAAGATTCTGCAACGCCTATCGCTAATTCTATCGTAGAAATATTCTACGAAGACCAACGACAGATTATGGAACTGATGAACACCAGAGGTTATGAATCGGCTGTAGAAGAAGTGTTACACTTTGGGCTGGGCAAATATGAAACAGTTGATCGTTTGGAAATTACCTGGCCAAATGGAAAAGTTCAAACACTTGAAAACGTAAAAGCAGATCAACAACTTTTAGTCGTTCAAAACGATGCAAAAAGCGTGGCTAAGATAGATTCCCAACAAGAGTCTTACATCTTAAAAGAAGAAGATGCAAAAGCACTGGGAATTGACTTTGTTCATGCAGAAAATAATTTTGATGATTTTGCAAAAGAAGTGTTATTACCTCAAAAACAATCCACTCATGGTCCTTGTATCGCAGTGGCTGATGTGAACGGAGACGGTCTGGATGATTTCTACGTTGGAGGTTCTGCAGGTTATACTGGACTACTCTATATTCAAAAAAGCGATGGTACTTTCTCTTATAATCCTGACCATCAAATCTGGGCTTTTGACAAAGAAAGTGAAGATGTAGGAGCATTGTTTTTTGATGCTGATGGAAATGGTTTGGTAGATCTTTATGTAGTCAGTGGAGGAGGTGGAGAATTTGCGGTAGATGCCAAAGAACTTAGAGATCGATTGTACATAAATACGGGTAATGGAAAATTCAGTAAAGCTCCGCAGGCATTGCCTCAAGCCTTTGCTGCGGGCTCTTGTGTGAAAGCTGCGGACTATGACGGCGATGGCGACATGGACCTCTTCGTTGGTGGTCGTGCAGTGCCTGGAAAGTACCCCTACCCTTCCCGATCTTACATTCTGAATTTTGATAAATTCAAATACACAGATGTAACCGCTGAGGTTGCTCCAGACCTATTGAAACCTGGTCTGGTAACCGATGCCATTTGGACAGACTTCAACAATGACTCAACCTCAGATTTAATTGTCGTCGGCGAATGGATGGCTCCATCTTTCTTCGAAAATAAAGATGGAAAATTAAATAATGTAAGTGAAGCAACGGGTACTGCCGACATCAAAGGTTGGTGGTACAGCATTGAAGCAGCGGACTTTGACAACGATGGTGATTTAGACTTGATCTGCGGAAATCTAGGTAAAAACTCAAAGTTTAAAGCCAGTTATAAAAAGCCGTTCAATGTCTTCTCTACTGATTTTGATCAGAACGGAACCTGCGATATTGTATTGAGTAAAGAATACAATGGTAAGTTGGTTCCAACTCGTGGACGTCAGTGTTCTTCTGAACAGATGCCTTTTATCAAAGAGAAGTTCCCAACGTATAAAGAGTTTGCAAACGCTGGTTTGGAAGACATTCTGGGAGAAGAAAAAATCAATGAATCACTTCACTTACAAGTAACTGATTTTGAATCTAAAATTCTAATCAACAACGGCGATGGCAGTTATACCGCTAAGGCATTACCGCGCTTAGCGCAAGCAAGTCCTCTAAACGGAATTATTATCAAAGACGTCAATAAGGATGGCAATCTTGATTTAATTACGGCTGGAAACATGTACAACACAGAAGTGGAAACACCACGTTACGATGCAGGTACAGGCCTTGTAATGTTGGGCAATGGCAAGGGAGATTTCGAAGCTATTGCTTCTGGCAAATCTGGTTTCTTTGCAGACAAAGATGTAAAGGACATTGTTCTAATAAAGTCTAAAGGAAGAGAACTTGTTTTGATCGCGAACAACTCAGATGCTGTGCAGGTTTTCAGCATGTAGAAGTATTGTTACAGGTAGCAGAAAATAATTTCCTGCTACCTGTAATTGTTTTGTTATAAAAGTTGTAAACGTATTGTTATAATCAAGAATTAAACTTGATTTTCTTACGCTTTAAATACTCCACTTTTTCACTCCCCTCTTTTACTTTAATAAAACTATTTGATTGAATCCCTAAATGCTCTTCAACAGAACGAGTAGCATTGGGCCATCTGATTATTAACTTATCAATCTTTGTAGCCTTCCCAATTCCAATCTCTTGTTGCAAACTGGAAGAACCAAAACTCCCGCCAGTAGACACCCGATGATAAAAAACATATTGATTTCCTTTTTCGTCAGAGCAGATCAATTTTATGATGGTACCAATCGCAGATCTATTGGCCGTCGTTCCTTCTGCAAGAATTGTAATCCAATTGTTATCATTGCTATTAGTATTCTCAAAAAAGGCGTTTTTGAAAACATCTCCCTCAAAGGCTCCACCCAGTACATTAAAAATATCCTGGTCTCCATCATTGTCTATATCTCCAAAGCTGATGCTGTGTCCTTTCTGCAAATGTCCTAAACGTGCAGATGCTGTTATATCCTCAAATGCAACTCCGTTTTTCCCACGATACATTTTATTCGGAACCACTGCGCTGTAGTTCGGTGCGCCAGTTCCCAGATAGAAATCCAGTGAACCATCATTGTCAATATCTCCAAAGTTAGAACCCATCACGTAGGCCGGATCTGTGATTCCCATTTTAGCAGAAACCTCTTCAAAAGTTCCATTTCCTTTGTTTTCGTAAATATGAATCTTGGAAGGATTTGGCTGTTTTCCAAGATGGAAGCTCGCCATGTTTGCAGCTACTTTTGGCTCCATCAAATTATAAGAACCTGCGAAAATATCCAGCTTTCCATCATTGTTGTAATCCCACATCCAAGTTGGAAAACTAGTCAGTGGCATACCGACACCAGTCTGTGCAGTGAAGTCTCCGAAGATAGGCAAATTCGTTTCAGGTGATAAACCTTTGTTCATCATCAATGCGTTTGGTTTTCCCATTATAGAAATATACAAATCCTGAAAACCATCATTATTGACATCTCCGCTGGTACAACCTTTCACCACGCCACGGATATTTCCGAGCCCTACTTCATTAGCTACATTTCTGAACTTTCCTTTATCACTTATATAAAGTTCGCAGGGCGCGTCAATCTTAGATCCTGACTCATTTCCTATAAATAAATCTAGCCATCCATCATTATTAAAGTCGCACCAAGTAGCCGTTTGCGTAGGGAATTTGGAGAGCAAACCTTGTTCAATCGTAACATCTCGAAAGGTACCATCTCCGTTATTTTCCAATAGCGAATTTGGAATTCGTCCCTGATCCATGTACCACCCACCTCTCAAAATCAGGACGTCGTTATAACCATCGTTGTTGTAATCTGCGTGCTGCATATTGAGTCCGCCGGTCAGTCCGGTCAATCCCGTTTTTGTAGTTCGATCTTCAAATGTTCCATCGCCCTTGTTTATAAAAAAACGAACCTGTGCATCAACGCCCCAGGCAGAAGCCATGACATCTAACAAGCCATCATTATTGAAATCTTCAATGCAGGAACCTCCGGCCTGAGCAACCGTGGCGAGCTGTAGTTCATTAGAAATATTTTGGAAGGGAGCAGATTTATTATTGGATTGAAAAGCGGAAACGGGAATTCGATATTTAGCAGGAACGCCATTGGGATATTCGCCTAAAGTCATGTAAGCGATATTGAGCATCCAAACAGTTTCCATGTCTTCAGGATCTGTTTTCAGAATGTTTTTATAAATAGAAATAGCTGTCTCCGGTCCTCTTTTGAGATCGTAGATTCCATCTCCCTGAATGGGTACGATACAAGATGCTTTGTTGTTTTGTCCGAGGCAATTCTCTTGTTCTCCAAGACGCATATAAGCAATTGCTAACAATCTGTTTACGTGATTTATAGAACTGGTCGGAGCATTATTCTTTCTCAGTGTTTCCATTAATTTTTCAATTTCAACAATGGCTTCGTGCGTTTTTCCTGCTAGTAACAATTCATTTCCGTAATTACCTCTTGTTGCTATTTGTTGATTCAAATCGGTAGAAGCAGTCAATTTCCCTTTTACCAATTCTGCTCGGACGGAGTTCTGATGATAAGCCACTTTCATAGGATCAATGGCGGCGTGCGCCTCCTGAAGCAATTGAATCATCTGAGCCGTTCCATCCTTAGCGTTGTTTTGATCAACTAAATTATCAGCTCCATCCTGCTGCTCAGAATCTGAAGCACAGCTAATTATAAACAAAACCAAAATCAGACAAAAAAAACGCGTCATGTTATTATTGTTTTAGCGAACAAAGGTAATTAAGTGCACGGATAAAATAATTAATATAATTCTCTCCAATTACTAAGTGGAAAAAAGAATGAATAGCTGCTGGATATTTTAAGCATTCCGCTATATTTACCGTATTCTATATCTTAATTTTTCATAATACAATAACCATGTATCCAACTCTGTACCGGAAAGCCTTTCTGAGTTTTTCAGTTCTATTCCTACTATTCTCCCTTTCCCTGAACGCTCAGAAAAAAACAATGACCTTCGATGTCTACGATGAATGGTACAGCATTGACAAAGAGCAAATCAGTAATAATGGACGATGGATTATCTATGAACAAAGTCGCGAAAAACTAGACGGTGTACTAAAAGTTTACGACACCAAGAAAGAGCAGCAAGTGGGTTTTCTGCGAACAAACAGAGGTTTTTACAGATAAGCCTGTCGCTACCTGACTAGGTTAATTTACCCTGCCAGAGATTCCATACGAGCTAGGAAAAACCTGAAGGTAA
>JBGCDT010000151.1:0-29182 GCA_045105695.1 Saprospiraceae bacterium
AATGCCGCATATAACAGCATTCTTTTGGCTTATAAAATAAAGGTAAGAAATGTGTGTGGAATTACCCGCTTGGAGAACAATAATTTAATGTAAACTTAATCTCAGCTACTCGGTAAAAAGTGGCTGTAACGTATTGCCAATAAAGAAAACATAGAAAAGCAAGAGCATGACTCCTTCCCATCTTGTAATCTTCTTATTGTTCGAAACCATTCCAAAGAGGATCGTCATAGCGACCATAAGCGGTAGGCTTAAATTGAGTATATCAGCTGGTATTTTTAGATCTCCGAAGAAGCGAGCGATGGAAACAACAATGTAAGTATTAAAGATATTGGAACCCAGTACGTTTCCAACTGCGATGCTGGTCTTTCCTTTTTTTGCGGCACCTATACTTACAATGACTTCTGGTAAAGATGTTCCCAGTGCCACTACAGTCAATGCAATAACTTCCGGACTAATACCCGCCATCGCCGACAGTTTTGAAATAGCCATAATGGTGTAGTCAGCTCCCAGCCAAACGAGTACGCCACCGACCAGCAACATCACATAAGACTTAGGGGAAGCTTTTACTATTTCAGGTGTCTCGTCATCCCCATCCTCATCTCCTACCGTAAAAGAATAGGCAAGAAAAATTCCTGTCCCGGCTAAGAAAATAAATGCTTCAAAAAGACTGACATGAAGATCGCTGACTGCGAAATACAAAAGAAATGCAGAGCCCCAGAGGTAGGGCATATCAATGTGCCAGATATTATAATCCAACTTAATTTCTTTGCTCACCCAAGCCACAAGACCAAGGACTAAAGCAATGTTGGTAATATTAGAACCAACGACATTTCCAATAACGATTTCTGAATTGCCAGCCAGGACAGCCGCAACGGAAGTAGCTAACTCTGGCAGTGAAGTCCCACAAGCTACTATGGTCACTCCAATAATAAAGGGAGAGATGCCTAGAGAACGGCCAATCTCCTCTGCCGAATCAATAAACCAATCAGAGGCCTTTAACAAGACCAATAGAGAAACGATAAAGAGAGCTATATAACCAACTAGTTGCATTGCCATATTTCTAACGTATTATTCACACCGCTGCTTTTTATATCTCAGTGCGCTTCACAAAAGTAATTCAACGGATAAACTTTGTGGATTGAGACGCAGCTATTTTCTTTTAGTAACAGCGGTGCAAATGTACGTTTTTTTGGTAGTTTGGAAATGCGATAGTAGAATGACTGAATTTTCAAGGATTGAAGGGTTGAATGAATGGAGGATTGAATGTTCCTTCGATCGTAGTGGTTCGCGGAGCCTACATACTCAGCGCCCCTTCAATCCTTCAAAATTCAATCCTTCTCTAATAAGACCAGAGGTCATGCTCATAATTAAAGATCTCTTGCTTAATTTTATCTGCTTCTAACAATAAGTCTACACCTGTGGTAATATCTTTCAATCGATTGTCACCTACATTGGATTCTTTGTAGATGTAACTCGAAAAGAAGCGGCGCTCAAATAAATCTTCCCAGCTATTTAGCCCTGCATCATTACCGACCGTATATACTTCTTCTCGGGCCAGCAGTTCGCGCAACTCTGGATAGTAAGCCCAATACAATGGTTTTTCATTTCTGAATTCCCCCGTTTCTGTAAAGACATCTACCAGCGGTGCAATACCTAAAATACGTACCCGCATTGTCGATGTCCTCGTATCGAAGAACCAAACTTCTTTTACACGGAAGCGATTGACGTCTTCCCAATTGAGTTCATTTGTTACTACCTGTAGGTAGGACTCTTGTGTGTCGGGATCAAACACTTCAATAGTATCTTGTTGGAAAAAAATCCCTTCTTGATCCTCTTCTGTTAGCGCCATAGAAAACTGGTCGTTCTCTGTACTATACAATGTAATGTCTCCATTCATTGCAGCCCTTTGTAAGATTTTCAGAAATGGTGCTTTTGGATATCGGAACGGTTGATTCATTTTTTCACGGGTATCTATTACTCGCCAGATTCGTTTCTCCCACATGATGTCTGCCTCTCGTAGTGGTGGATATTCTAGAACTTGTCGTTCTGACATCACGGTGCGTTTTACGATGTCGTCTAATGGTTGTGCTATTATTGTATTTTGGAATGTTGCGGCTGCGATTAATATGAACAGCAATATTTTATTTTTCATTTTTGTGATTTTTATGATTAAATCCTCCCGCTTTTGCCAATAGATATTTTCGGTGCGATGCGTTTTTTTTAGCGGACGCGGAAGACTAGGCTGTTTAGGGCTCGACCGGCTTTGTCGCCGGGGCATTTTGCTTTTATCTTTTCGAAGTAGATCATGTCTCCGGGCTTTGCTCCCCCTAGAATTCTTTTTGTATTTGTGTCGAACTTTCCTCCTTGGTTGGTGTGGTAGATTACGTCTTTGTTTTTTGGGGCTCTTGTCACTTCGAAACCTTGCACTCTACAAACTGCGTCGAAATCGAAGTTTTCTAAAACTGCATTTAGCTTGTCATAAACTTTTAGCTCGCCTGGTGTTACTTGTCCGCCGTTTTTGTTTCCCAGTTTCATAACTGGATTTGGGATGGGCTTTATTCGGTACTCAAATGTCGTAGGTTCCAGACCGCCGCCGGATACGGTAATTGTCGTCCGACCGGGGCGTTCTGGCTTCACGTTATATTGTACATTGTTTATTTTTTGTAATTGAACATTATCTGCGCTGACGCGAACTTCACCAGTGGCTACTCCTGCGGCAGAGATGGACAGTGGGTTGTCCACACCTGTATAAAAGACATTCATCTTATCTGCGGAAGTGGTTACCGACCGCTCCCCTACTTCGTAAACAAACGTTTTATTGTAACTCTCTACCTGACCGGTCAGTGGATTCTCCATTGTGATTTTTGCACTGAGTTCTTTTTTGCCAATGCCTTCAGGACTTAGATTGACGAGCGCCTTTCCATTTCTAACTGGATAATTCCGACCATTCACACTTACGGAAATATTATCTACTGTAGAACTATAAGACCCCAGAAATACTTCTGCTTGCAATTGCTCGCCACTGATGACATAGCTTTTATTTGCGGAGACGACGGCCTCGAATGCATCAGGTTTATAAGTGACTCCAGTTTTCGCCAAAAAGTGATTTAGCAAGGTTGTTTCAGCAACCTTCACATCGTTTTGCAACTTACTCAACATGGGTAACACTGCGGCTACCGGCATTTGCTGAAAAGTGAATTGAGACCAATTTTCTTTATCAGAATCTGCTGGGATTTCATTTACATTCAATGGGATACTGTACTCCAGCAATTTGCGTTCTTCGTCAGATTCTACCAATTGAAGTAAATCCATCCGCGCTTTTCTGATCGTTGTTTCGAGCTCATCTCCTTTCCCTTCTTTGACTAACATCCTAGTGGTGATGTCTTTGTTTTTCATTCCCTTGAGCTCTCCTTTTTCATCGTAACCACCAGATTTTTCGATCAGTTCTGTCTTGATATTTGCTACATAATTGGTGAATTGCTCACTTAGTTTTCTGGCGGCTAAAGCCTTGTCTTTCAGATCAGAAAACTGAGTATAGGTTTCTGCTTGCTTCGTTATTTCAGCTAGAATCTTTTCATTTGAGTTTGCAGTGATGCTACTGCTTTCATTCAAACTTTTATCCATCAGTAGAAAAGCATTCATGATTTCGGCAGATACATTTAGCGCAAGCAAAGCCGTGAGTACGATGTACATCAGGTTGATTAAAAGTTGCCGAGGTTCCTTTGGTATTGACATAAGCGTTTTATTTTTTTGATTAGGAAATGAGCGGTTGTTTGGTTTATTTGTTTTTTTGAACTGGGCATAGGATTGTAGGCCGAACTTGGGTTCGGAAGTTTTTTATCGTCTTTTTTAGAAATTGTTTTTACTGTGAAAGCTACCTCGCTCCCGACCGCTTTACACCTGCTTCCGTGAAACTATTGCTATCCACGCCGTCCACCCCACCAGGTCGCAAAGTTGGCGCAAAGCGGAATACATTTCTTCTGAAATATTTTCTTCTTGGTAAGTTTGTACTCATAATGAATGGAGCAACGAAAGTAACAGGTCAATCCAAAATTTTAACACTTAGAACAAGCTGCTCTAAAACCATTCTCAAAAGTAAAACCCTATTTCCGTCAATAATTCAACCTCATTTTTAACAACAATTTCATTGGCCAGCGCATTAGTAATTAGTACATTTGCAAGGATAAAACCATAAGGCCGCCGACTCTTTCAAGGCCCTTGAATTAGCATAATCATTTATATGCCACTAGATCAAGTAGACGTAGATGCGCTGGAAGACCAGCAAGAAGGAGAAATGTCTTTTCTCGATCACCTAGAGGAATTGAGGTGGCACTTAGTTCGTGCGTTCTCTTCTGTAATCATTTTTGCAATCATCACCTTTGTGGCCAAGGACTTCGTTTTTCAGACGGTTTTATTTGGTCCTAAAAAACCTGACTTTTTGTTCTACCGAATTGTCTGTGGCATTTCCAATAGTTTGGGACTAGGCGATCGACTCTGTATGAAGCCTCCTAACTTTGATTTTATTACCGTTGAATTTGGAGAGCAATTTATTACTCATTTAAAGGTATCTGTGATAATAGGAATCGCCATTTCAATGCCTTATATCTTCTGGGAAATTTGGCGTTTCATAAAACCAGGATTACTCCCCAACGAAAAAAAATCAGCTCGTGGCTTTGTCTTTATTTCCTCAGGGCTATTCTTGAGTGGGGTTTTATTTGGGTATTATATCATAGCTCCTTTTGCCATAGGTTTTTTAGCGGGCTATGAAATTGAGAATGTCCAATCTACTTCTTCTTTAGCGTCCTATGTGAATTACCTCACGATGTTTACCATTCCGACAGGGCTTGTTTTCCAACTGCCTATTGTTGTGTATTTCTTATCGAAAATTGGTTTGGTCACACCAGAGTTTATGCGCTCCTATCGTCGCCATGCCTTCATTATCATCTTGATTTTGGCTGCGGTGATTACGCCTCCCGATGTAATTACCCAATGTCTCATTGGCGTTCCACTTTACTTTTTATACGAGATAAGTATTCTAATTTCCAAAAGGGTAAATGCAAAGAGAGAAGAAGAACTGAGGTAAACCTTTGGCCTTAGCGAATTGAAAATAACTATGAGAAATATATCCACCAGCCTAACGATTTTTTTAAAACTATTCATCCCTATCTTCTGGATGGTTTTCTTTGGTGCTTTCACTGTTGGCACTTTCATAAAAGATATTGCCGTCGGACCATTTCTACCAAGTACCTTTCGCTGGGTAGCCATTGCTTTTTTTCTACTCGGAAGTTTATTGTTCTATTTCACCATTATGCGAATCAAGCGAGTAGATATGGACAATGAGTTTATGTACGTCAGTAATTACTTCAAAACTGTTCGCTATCCTTACGGAGCAATCGATAAAATCAAAGAAAGAGATTGGTTGCTGTTTCACACTGTACATGTGAGTTTCAGAAAGACAGGAATATTCGGAGGTAGAATTGTATTCCTTTGTCGGGGAAAGAAATTGTCTAGATTTTTGAAAGCGCATCCTGAAGCGGCGGAACGTTTATTTGAGGCGGTGGGAGAAACAGACTATTAACTATTAACCTTTAACAATTAACTTCCTTCGATCTTATTGATTCGTATAAAAGCAGAAACAATTAAAAATTACGATTACGAACTGAGCGAAGTTAAAGGTTAAAGGTTAACAGTTGTTAAATCACTTCGTCCTCAACCGAACAATCGGACAGACAATCTCCTCCAACGATATCCCTCCATGCTGGAAAGTATTCTTGTAGTAGTTGTGGTAATGATTATAATTGTTAGGGTACAAAAAGAACTTATCTTCTTTTGCAAAAATAAATGTAGAACTAATGTTAGGCCTTGGTAGTTTTGCCTTCTTAGGATCACTGAAAGACAAAACATCTTTTCGTTCATACTTCAAGTTTCGACCTACTTTATAGCGAAGATTAGTTGTTGTCTCTCTGTCTCCCACCACTCTTGAAGGTTGATTCACACGAATAGTTCCGTGGTCTGTTGTGATGATTAAACGAATGTCTTTTTCCGCTAGTCGTTGGAGCGCTGCCCATAATGGAGAGTGCAAAAACCAGGATTTAGTCAAAGAACGATAAGCCGCTTCGTCTCCCGCCAACTCCTTTAGTACCTCCATCTCTGTACGCGCGTGCGACATCATATCAATGAAATTATAAACGATGACACTCAGATCTTTCGACGTAGCATTCATAATGTTATCATGCATCTGCTTTGCTTTGTAAACAGAGGTGACCTTGGTATAATCAAATTTGATTTCTCTGCGGAAAGTTCTTCCAATCTGCTCCCGAAGGAAATCTTCTTCATGGTTGTTTTTACCTCCTTCGTCAATGTCGTTCTTCCACCAGGTTGGATAATATTTCTCCATGTCTGCCGGCATCATTCCGGAGAAGATTGCATTCCTACTATACTGTGTGGAGGTCGGTAGAATACTGAAAAAGAAATCCTCTTCTTCTACTCGGAACAGTTCAGTTACCATCGGCTCAATAACTTTCCACTGATCGAAACGAAGGTTATCCAATAATATCATTACCGTTGGAATGTCTTCTTTCACATGAGGGAAAATCTTCTTTCGCATCAGATTATGCGACATAATTGGATTAGATTCATCTTCACTCAACCAGCTTTCATAATTCTTTTCTACGAACTTGGAGAAAGCTGCATTCGCCTCACTCTTCTGCATACTGAGGATGTCAGACATCTGGGTCGTATTGGATTCATCCAATTTGATTTCCCAGTTGATTATTTTTTTGTAAACGTCTACCCACTCCTGTCGGTTTAAGCCACTATTAATCTGCATCAATATCTCACGAAACTCTTGCTGGTAGTCAGAAGAGTTCTTCTCCTGCACCAGTCGCTTATTGTCGATTATCTTTTTGAGGGAAAGTAGGATCTGGTTTGGATTGACAGGTTTGATCAGGTAGTCAGAAATTTGTGAACCGATGGCTTCTTCCATGACATGCTCCGCTTCGTTTTTAGTAATCATGACTACTGGAATAGCTGGATTGGTTTCTTTGATCTTTGTCAAAGTTTCTAGACCAGTAATACCAGGCATCGACTCATCTAGGAAAACCACGTCAAAGTTACTATCGGCACATTCATCTAAGGCATCATGGCCATTGGTGACTGTAGTAACGTCGTAGCCTTTTTGCTTTAGAAATAAAAGTTGGGGTTTTAGTAAATCAATTTCGTCATCTGCCCACAGAATCTTGATACTTTCCATATGTTATTTGTTGATTGGTTTTGAAAAAGCAACTGAGTAAAGAATGACGACAAGATAGTGTGACCTACGGACTCAGTAGCTATAAGGTGTAAAAATAGTTATTTATAAATGGAGATCAATATTCACTACCACTAAATATGTTTTGGTAGTAGATCACTGATTTCATTCATTTCGTACGCTGATTTAAGGCTAGTGTTAAGCATTCTGAAATTTTATCAGTATCTACGCAACCCAAACTCAATTTTAACAGTCTACACAAATAGACAGATAACGATCTGCGTTCATTTTGAAATGTAGGATTAAACGCATTCCTTTGGCTTTATATTCTGCAAAGCAATGAACATCAACACAGCAAAATCGTTTACCCAAAAATGAGTCGAAAGAATAAAATCTTTAATGATCCGGTTTATGGATTCATTACCATTCCAAGAGGATTACTCCTGGATATTATTGATCACCCTTTCTTTCAAAGACTAAGAAGGATATCGCAACTAGGGCTAACCTATTATGTTTATCCAGGTGCCACACACAGTCGATTTCATCACACGCTGGGTGCATACCATTTAATGACCCAAGCTATAACTGTCCTTCGTTCAAAAGGAGTAGACATTACAGAAGAAGAAGCAGAGGGCGTTCAACTAGCTATTTTATTGCATGACATCGGACACGGTCCTTTTTCCCATGCGCTGGAACATACTATTGTGAATGTACACCATGAGTTTCTATCCTTGGAATTCATGAATCGTTTCAACGAGATATTTGACGGCCAGTTAAAAACGGCTATCGAAATATTCACAAACAACCACCCTAAGAAATTTTTATATCAGCTGGTCTCTGGTCAGTTAGATATGGACCGAATGGATTACCTAAATAGAGACAGTTTTTACACTGGTGTTTATGAAGGAGTCATTGGTTATGATCGAATTATAAATATGCTGGATGTAAGTGATGGAGAATTAGTGGTTGAAATCAAAGGCATCTATTCTATAGAAAAATTTTTAATCGCCCGCCGGTTGATGTATTGGCAGGTCTATTTACATAAAACCGCTTTTGGTGCAGAGCAAATGTTGATTTATGCGCTTAAGCGAGCAAAGTACTTAGCACAGCAAGGGCAATTGACGTCTTGTTCCAAGACATTGAATTACTTCTTGATGAATTCCTTTGGTGAAAATGACTTCAAAAAAGAAGACTCTCAAACACTCGTTCAGTTTTCAAAACTCGACGATACAGATCTGCTTTCAGCCTTAAAAGACTTTGCAGATCACGAGGATGAGATACTTTCATTCTTAGCTTATAGTATCGTAAATAGACAATTATTTAGGACAGAAGTAAATAATTTGCCCTTCGCGAGTGACTATGTGGAAAATATTCGTCTCAAGATGCGTAAACAGTTAGGTATTTCTGAGGAAGCTTTCAATTATTTACTTTTACAAAAACAGGAATCCAACAACGCTTATAACAAGGACTTTGAAGAAATAAAAATATTGTTTGGCAATGGCGAGGTAAAGCCAATTTCAGTTCTAAATGATCTTGAAATTCCGACAAAGATTGTAACCAAACATTTTCTATGTTATCCAAAAAGTATCCACTAATTTTGCAGCTCATTAGAAAGCAACAATTACCTGGTTACTAACTTTTACAAACATTTACTAAAGAAAAACTTTCAAATACTTTTTAATAATCAAAACCAATTCTCTCAATTATGAAAAAATTGAACCTTATCTTAACCTGCGCATTTTTGTTTTGCGCATTAGCTGTTTTTGCACAGCCAGGTGATATGCCACCTAATACAGAACCAGGCAAATGCTATGCAAAATGTTTAATCGCAGATGAATACGAAACTGTTACTGAACAAGTTCTTATCCGTGCTGCTTCTACTCGTACTGAAGTTGTTCCTGCTGAATACGAAACTGTTACTGACCAAGTAACTAAGAGTGCTGAAGCTACAAGAGTAGTTGCAACTGCTGCTGAGTACGAAACTGTTACCGAGCAAATGATGGTAAAACCAGAATCAAGAAGAATGATTCCTGTTCCTGCTGAGTACGAAACGGTTACTGAGCAAATAATGACTAAAGCAGAATCTAAGCGAATGATTCCTGTTCCTGCTGTTTATGAAACTGTTACTGAGCAGATGTTAGTAAAGCCTGCATCTTCTAGAATGATCCCTGTTCCTGCGGAATACGAAACTGTTACTGAGCAGATTTTGAAGAAAGCAGAATCTACTAGAATGGTTCCTGTTCCTGCGGAATACGAAACTATTACTGAGCAGTACGTAAAGAAAGAAGCTTCTTCTCGTATCGAGCGTGTACCTGCAAAGTATGAAACTCAGACTGAGCAGATCGAAGTTGCTCCTGCATCTACGAAGTGGGTAAAGAAGAAAGCTGACCGTAACTGTTTGTCTGCTGACCCTAACGACTGTTTAGTTTGGTGTCTAGTAGAAGTACCTGCACAGTACAGAACTGTAACTAAGAAAGTACGTGTTGGATGTGCTGACGGATACACTGACAGTGGTGACGATTGTACTCGTTCTATCGAAGTACCTGCTGAGTACGGAACTCGTACTGCTAGAGTTGTAAAAACTCCTGCTACTGTACGCCAGGAAGTAATTCCTGCTGAGTATGCGACTATCACTAAGCGTGTAATCAAGACTCCTGCTAATACTCGTGAGCAAGCAATCGAAGCTACTTACAAGACAGTAACTAAGAAGATCGTAAAGACGCCTGCTACTGTACGTGAAGAAATCATTCCTGCTGAATACAAGACTGTTACTAAGACAGTATTGAAGAACCCAGCTACTGTACGTGAGGAAATTATTCCTGCTGAGTACAAAACTGTTACTAAGAGAGTTGTAAAGACTCCTGCTGGTTCTCGTGAAGAAGCTATTCCTGCGGAATACAACACTATCACAAGAAGAGTATTGAAGAATGCTGCTTCTACTCGTACAATTGATGTACCTGCTGAGTACACTACTGTTACCAGAAGAAACTTGGTAAAGAAAGGTGGATTCACGGAGTGGAAAGAAGTTCTTTGTGGTGACAAAGTTGATGGTTACACTATCCGTCAGATTCAAGCTGCTTTGAGATCTCGTGGTTTCAACCCAGGCCCAGTTGATAACATCTTAGGTGTTCAAACTAAGGCTGCTTTGACTAAGTTCCAAAAAGACAATGGCTTACCTGTAGGTCAGTTGGATATGGAAACGTTGAAAGCACTTGGTATCAACTACTAATTCTCGAATTAGTTCTTAGATAAAAAAAAGTCCCTGTGGAAGATTTTCCACAGGGACTTTTTTTATTTGGACTAATTCGCTTGAACTGCAATTTCAAAATTGCGGTTCAAGTTAACTTGGTTAATGTCTATTGTCGTTTGTACTTCTTTGGTATTGCTCTTTATATTTTCACTAGCCGCTTTACGAACTGTTGCTCTTTCTCTGTGCATGATGCTCCAGGTCGCAAAGCTGTTGGATCGCAAAGTTATGAGAATAGTTCCACCTCTAGACAGCCTTCCTACACCTCCTTCTCTATCCGATATTGATTAACCACCTTGCCTCCTATTCTGATCGTTAGCAAATAGTTTCCTTCTGGTAAAGAACTTACATCAATTGATCGCAGGTAATTTCCAGATTTTTGATTCTTGTAAAAACTCTTTTGTAGCTCTACCCTAGATCGATCAACGAGTGAGATAGCTACATCTCCCGTTTCTTTCAGATTGTATTTCACTTTTACCAAACCTGTTTCTTTATTAGCGCTAAGCATCTGATATATTCCCCACTCTGGCTTCAGTTCATTTACTCTTTTTACTTTATAGAAAACTGTTTTTCCCTTTTCGGAAATATGCTTGAGTCGGTAGTTCACATCGTCTCCATTCGCAGCAGAGTAATCATCTTTTATCTCATAAGTGTTCAACGGATTGCATCTTCCTCCCACCAAAGCAAAAGTTGTAAAGTCATTGTTATTAACAGAACGCTGTACCTCGAAAGTACTTTGTTCATTTCGCTCATTGGTTGTTTGCCAGCTGATCATTCGGCTGTTGGACTTCCATTCTACGATACTTTCGGAGAGAGACATTTCATTGTTCGATACATTGTTACTAATCGTATTTGCAAGTACTTTATTTTGCTTAGGCAAATACAAAACAGATTCATCATTAGGTGACCACACCTCTAAACCAGCAGGAATAGAAAAGCGATCATAAGGATCTCCATCTGCTACAGCATCTGCATTATCCGTTTTTATGGTTCTTACCTCCAAGCCATCCTGACTGACAAAAATCCATTTGAATTGATTAAAGCTTCCACTCGCTCTAGTCCATTTCTTATCATCATTATTTCTCCGCAAAGGAGCCCCCCAACAGCCTTCTCCGATATAAGTCGTTCCATTTTCATCATCTCTTACAAAACCTTCCTCTGAACCCGCTTCTCTACTTGGTCGCAAAGGGTGAGTTAGTTTTACAACGTGGGCATCAGATTCCATCACGAGCTTTACGCCATAGTCATAGAACAGATTCGCCCAATTTTTCAACTGCCCATTCTGCTCCCGCTTCGCTCTGGTGTGTGGTCGGATCGCAAAATGATATTGTGCAAAACGCCAGGACATGTGTTGGTTCTCCACAAGGTCTTGCGCTAACCAAGCTCCTTGATCTCCACCACTAGCGATTAAAGAATTCAAGGTATAAATGCGCAGCAGATCGCCTCCTAAATTCAAAGCGTAGTATAGCTTATCATTTGGTGTATCAAATAATTCAACTAAAGTCTTATTACTATATTCATGATTTCCTCTGGCAACAATGATAGGTGTCATTCGACCATCTGCTCGTACCGTGTGCTGCCAATCATCAAACCATTCCAGCCATTCCTTGGCGGTATCTCCGCCAGTCATATCCCCTCCGAACATTACGCAGTGCGGATTTAATTTTGCGACCAGCTTGTTAGCATTTCTTCTGGCCTTTCTATAGTTACGGGAATCTCCTCCTGCTACAACTGAAAGTCTTTCGTAAGATTGATCTGGAGCCGTTTGAAAAGAATAGCGTTTGCTGCATCCGTCAGAATCTGCAAGTAGAAAATAATAGACAGTGTTGGGTTTTAGATTTTCTAGTCGAACAAAATGATTGTTCATTCCCTTCGCCTTAATGATATGATCTGCCTCTTTTTGATAAGTATAGAAAGCAGGCTCTAACCCGCCATCAATTTCATCGTAATGTAAAACAGGGTATTGGCCACTCTCTTGGTGCCAGCCAATGACCATCGTAGTAGATGGATCATCTCGCCACATACAACGCAGCTTACTGATATTCGCAAAAGAATAAAATGAAGTGAAAAGCAAAAAGGAAAGCAGAATATATCCTCTATTGATATAGTGCATAAGCGGGAGTGTCTGTTTTAATATTTTTTTCGTAAAAAATATTAATTCTATTTTTATTTAAATTAACCGGTGCAAAAGCGTCCCAAAATAGGAGTTTATTCCGATAAATAGATATGATCAATCCTTATATATTTACTGTCTATCTTTTAAACAAATCTTTCGTTTCAATAAAAATGACTAGTAGATGGGCTTAGATTTATGAACAGTTCTGAGGAATGTCGTACTTTTGCGTCGCTCGGTATAGGCCAAAAAGGTTGCCAAAACAGCCCTATTTATCAATTTTATTAAAAAAAATAATATATGTCTGAGGATCAATTAACTAAAGATCTAATCGCAGAAGAATTAGAGCGCCAGCGATCTGGCGTAGAACTCATTGCTTCTGAAAATTTCACCAGCCAGGCTGTTATGAATGCTATGGGCAGTTGCCTGACGAATAAATATGCAGAGGGCTACCCAGGTAAAAGATACTACGGTGGTTGTGAAGTAGTTGACAAAGTTGAACAACTAGCCATTGATAGACTAAAGGAATTATTCGGAGCAGCTTACGCTAATGTACAACCACACTCTGGCGCTCAAGCCAATGCAGCCGTATTCTTAGCGATCCTACAACCTGGTGATAAAATCTTAGGTTTTGATCTTTCTCATGGAGGACATCTTTCTCATGGTTCACCAGTTAACTTCTCAGGTAAGGTTTACGAACCTCACTTCTACGGCGTAGAAAAAGAAACTGGCCGAATCGACATGGATAAGGTGGAAGCCAAAGCTTTGGAAGTAAAACCTAAATTGATTATTTGCGGAGCTTCTGCTTATTCCAGAGACTGGGATTATGTTCGCTTTCGCGAAATAGCAGATAAGGTCGGAGCACTATTGCTGGCAGACATCGCACATCCTGCAGGTTTAATAGCAGCGGGGTTGCTCAATGATCCAATCCCCCACTGCCACATTGTAACTTCAACGACCCATAAAACACTCAGGGGTCCAAGAGGTGGTATCATCATGATGGGCGAAAACTTTGATAATCCTTGGGGACGAAAAACCAAGAAAGGCACAACTATAAAAATGTCTGCTATTCTAAATAGTGGTGTGTTCCCAGGCATGCAAGGCGGGCCATTGGAGCATGTGATTGCTGGGAAGGCAGTTGCTTTTCATGAAGCTCTCGATGCAGATTTTAAAACCTATGGCGAGCAAGTGATCCGAAATGCAAAGGCGATGGCTAAAGCTTTCGTTGCTAAAGGCTATGAAATTATTTCCAGTGGTACAGACAATCATATGATGTTGATTGACTTACGTTCAAAAAATGTAACAGGTAAGCAGGCGGAGCAGGCCTTAGTTCGCGCAGATATTACTGTCAATAAAAACATGGTTCCATTCGATACGCAATCTCCTTTTGTAACTTCAGGGATCCGTATTGGTACTGCGGCCATTACGACAAGAGGTATGCAGGAGAAAGACTGTGTGCAGATTGTAAACTGGATTGATGCCATCATCAACGACATTGAAAACGAGGAATTGATTGAAGCAACTAAGAAAGAAATCAACGCTTATATGAAGGAGTTTCCATTATACCCTGAATTGGTTTCCGCTTAGATTTCCAATCCACTCACATTCGGATAACGAATATCCATCAGAAACAATCCATGCGGCGGTGCACTCAGACTCTTAGTTAACAATGTCTGATTATCCATCGCCGCACGGACCGTTTCTATCTTCACTTTCCCTAAGCCTACATTCAGACACATTCCTACGATAAGTCTTACCATCCCCCTCAAGAATCGGTTGGCCGCTATATGGTAAACCATTCTTCCCTCCTTGTCAAAGTTCCATTCTGATTGATGCAAATCACAAATCATTGTCTTTGCGTCAGAGTGAGTTTTGCAAAATGGCGTAAACTCTTTGTATTCTAACAATAGTTTTGCGGCAGCCTGCATTCTGTCTTTATTCAGCTTATGAAACATTGGATAGTGATAAACGATATCTGTATTGAAAGGATCTTTCTTTGCTCCGATGAAGTACTGATAAGCCCTATAGTTAGCGTCAAAACGAGTATGGGCTGATGGTTCTACTTCCGTTACTTTATGGAAGACGATGTCGTTTGGCAACATCTTATTGATTTTGAAAAGTAGTGTGTCATCAAAAGGAATCTCTGTGTCGAAATGTAGGACGTAGCCTTTTGCATGAACGCCAGCATCTGTTCGTCCACAGCCCGTTATTTTAGTTTCTGATTTTAAAAGCGTTGATAATTTCTTCTGGATGATTTCCTGAACGGAAGGCGAGTGAGGTTGTATTTGCCATCCGCTATAATTTGTGCCTTGATAGGAAATAGTGGCGAAGTATCTCATGTATTCTTTACTTTGGCAAATTTATAATTAAGTAATTCTCTTTTTACAAAATTTTCTATTCGGAACACTTTTAGTACTTAGAGAACACATTATGACAAAAGAAAAAGTGTTTACCCTCAATAATTTCTTCTCCGCTATCGTAGCGATGGTTGTTTTGACCGTTTGGATTTCGCTTTTTCTAGGTCCTTTCTTTTTGTAAGAGTCAACTTGTCAGCTGCAAAATTAAAAAGCCCTTCCAATAATTTATCGAAAGAGCTTTTTAATTAGATTCTTAATTTCAGTTTATTAAGCAACTCTAAGTTTGCTCAACTTTGATTTACTCAAAGTATCTTTCGCGTAAGTTCTAGTCACTTCAAATGATTTCACATCCTTAGCAGAAGGTAACTCAAACATCGCATCCGTCAGAATCGCTTCACAGATGGAACGCAATCCTCTAGCTCCCAACTTAAATTCCAAAGCTTTCTCCGCAATGAAATCCAAAGCTTCATCTGTGAACTTCAACTTGATTCCTTCCAAGGCAAATAACTTTTCGTATTGCTTAACCAAGGCATTCTTAGGCTCAGTCAAAATCAATTTCAACGTTTCTAAGTTCAATGGCTCCAAGTAAGTAAGAACCGGTAATCGTCCAATCAATTCTGGAATCAAACCGAAGGACTTCAAATCCTGCTGATTGATATATTGTAATAAATTATCGCGATCAATCTTTTCTTTATCAGCGGCATTGAAACCAATGACTTGCGTATTTACTCTTTTTGCGATAGATCTTTCGATACCATCAAATGCGCCTCCGCAGATGAACAAAATATTTTCGGTATTGATCTTTACCATTTTCTGCTCTGGGTGTTTTCTACCTCCTTGTGGTGGAACGTTTACATTAGTTCCTTCTAGCATTTTCAACATTGCTTGCTGTACACCTTCTCCAGAGACATCTCTAGTGATAGAAGGATTGTCACTCTTTCGAGCAATCTTATCAATTTCATCTACGTATACGATTCCCTTTTCTGCCGCACTTACATTATAATCACAAACTTGTAACAAACGACTCAGTATACTCTCCACATCTTCTCCTACATAACCCGCTTCTGTAAATACGGTTGCGTCTACAATTGCGAAAGGTACATTCAGATACTTCGCAATGGTTTTTGCTAAAAGTGTTTTTCCCGTACCGGTCTGACCAACAAAGAGAATATTTGATTTTTCTATTTCGATGTCATCATTACGTTGCTGACGTAATCTTTTGTAATGATTATAAACTGCTACAGAAAGATATTTTTTGGCTTCATCCTGACCGATAACATAAGTGTCTAAGTGCTTTTTAATATCAATAGGCGTAACTGTATCAGGGAGGTAAAACTCTTCCTTGCTATTGTCTTTTTTTCCGCTGTATAATTCTTCTTGAATGATTTCATCAGCCTGTTCAACACAGACTTCACAGATGTGACCATCTATTCCTGCAATCAAAATAAGCGCCTCTGATTTGTCTCTTCCACAGAACGAACAACGATAGCTGTCTTTACTTTTACGCATAATTAAGTGTGAATTTTAGGTGTAAAACCTCTTGGATTATAATGTTCTTAAATATAGCTTCGCTCCTACTTTATAATAAAGCAGGAGCGTAGCATTTTTTTTATTCATTTGCTAAAGCTTCCATAAAGGTAAGAAATTAGACCGATTAGAAGCAAAGCAACTTACTTAAGCGTCTTCCTTCTTACGAGGATTTGAGCGAGACAATACTTCATCGATCAAACCGTATTCCTTCGCTTGAGGCGCACGCATCCAATTATCACGATCACAGTCCTTCTCAATCGTTTCGTAAGGCTGACCAGTGTGCTCAGAAAGGATGTCATATAATTCTTTCTGCATCTCTTTGATCAGATTGTAAGATATTTCCATGTCAGAAACCTGTCCTTGCATTCCACCTAATGGCTGGTGAATCATCACACGGCTATGGTGCAAACAAGTACGCTTGCCTTTCTCTCCAGCAGCTAAAAGAACTGCTCCCATTGATGCGGCCATACCTGTACAAATCGTTCCTACATCAGGAGAGATGTACTGCATCGTATCGTAAATACCAAGACCAGCGATTACTGAACCTCCCGGGCTATTGATGAACATCTGTACATCACGCTTTGGATCTGTAGATTCTAAGAACAGCATCTGCGCCTGAATTACGTTAGCGACATAATCCGTAACAGGAACCCCCATGAAGATAATACGGTCCATCATCAGACGAGAGAATACATCCAAACCAACAATATTCATTGATCTTTCCTCAATTACGTTTGGTGTGAACCCCTGAATATTTGGGACTGTGGTAGGTGTAGTAGATTGAATATATTTTTCTAAGTGCATGCTACTCATGCCCATGTGCTTGGTAGCATATTTTTGAAATTCATTTTTGTCGAACATATAAACAATGTGTTTTTAGGTGAATAAAATTGGGCTTTACCCAAAGCCACTTTTATAATTAAGGAAGTAAAATTTTCATTTAAAATTCCCTCAGGTTTCTCTGAATTTTGTAGAGAAGCAAAAGTGGCCGGACGAACGCTGTGTGTTAATGCGTATTAATCTGCGTCTTCAGTCACTTCCTCTACTTCTTCTATATCCTCTTCTCCACTGTCCTCTTCATTGGCAGGTGGCATTTGTGCGGCGACTTGTTCTGCCTGCTGTTTAGCCATTTCATCCTGAATGATTTTATCGAATTCCTCGAGGCTGATGTTATCTACCTTTAGGTTAACCTTTTCGCGCATAGCGGCCAACATACGGTTGGACAACAATTCGTTGTAAGCTTGCTCTACCTGCTTTTGGTCTTCCATCAATCTGTTAGCTGTATTCAAAATAACCAACTCATCTCCATATCCTCCGAAGTAGCCTCTGATCTTATCTTTGATGTATTCAAAAACATCCTCGCTTGCTACTTCTATATTGTAGTGTTTGACCAGTTTGTTTTGAATGAGTGACCAACGTAAGTTCTTTGAGAAACCTTCGTATTCTTTGTCAGAAATTGGAGGTCGGTCTGGACTTTCATTACTAGTATTAATCCATCGCTTAAGGAATTCATCTGGCAGCGTGAATTCATTATTTTCTAATAAACTATCTTGGAAGTCTCTATACAACAGTGCATCTGCCTGTTGGTTGTACTGAGCAGAAACACCGTCAGCGATTTTT
Organism: Saprospiraceae bacterium; assembly: GCA_045105695.1. Taxonomy (GTDB): domain Bacteria; phylum Bacteroidota; class Bacteroidia; order Chitinophagales; family Saprospiraceae; genus CALGLS01. Next base: position 18,117 of record JBGCDT010000151.1, read on the forward strand.
GCTCTTGCTTCTTCCTCAGAAGTAACGTTTCCTTCACCGAAGGATTTATCAAAAAACTCTTGGTTTAGCTCTGCTGGTTCTATACGAGTAACCTCTACAATAGTTGCCTCAAATTCTTCCCCTACATCGGTCATATCATCAGTATCAGTTGCTCCGTAAAGGTATTTTGTCACATGCTCTCTGGATTTATCTTTTTCCACTTCAAACATGTTGATCTTTATAACATCTCCCTTCTTCTTCTTCAACAAGGTTTTCTTGAGATCATCAGTAGCGTCTTTTGCCAAAATCGAGAAATCAGCCGCCCATCCATTATCTCTTGCTTTTCCATCTTTCAACTCATTAGCTTGGAACTCTACGATATCATTCTCTTCGATTTTCGTTTCAATATTCACTCTCTCTCCGTTACGCTTACGCAAATTATCTATATTCTCATCGATAATTTCTTTAGGCGCTTCTACACCATAGACAGAGAAGGTATTATCCTCAAGGCTATTCAATTCGAACTCAGGAGCAATAGCTATGTCGAATTTGAATTGGAAGTCTTCCAGGTTATTGATATCAAAGTCATAACTCTCCTGCTCGTCTGAAGGAATTGGATATCCCAGAAGCTTGAGGTCATTGTCTTTGATATAATCGTTGATGGTTCCCTCAATGAGTTTGTTTACCTCATCAGCAAGAATAGCTCGCCCGTACATTTTACGAATGTAACTGAGCGGTGTTTTTCCTTTACGGAAACCTTTAAGCTGTACTTTTTTGCTTTGGTTCTGTAAAGCTGTTTTGAGTTTGGGTTGGTAATCCTCTTTAGTGATTACAACAGTCAACTCTGTATTCAGATTATCAATGTCTTTTCTGACAACATCAGCCATAATAGTAATGTTTAGATTTTTTTAACCAGTTGTGTAACGAAACGAAGCACTTCTTATCAAGTAGAAGATTAAAGCATTCTACTCTAGAAATATTGATGCGCTTTCATTAGGCATTAACTCAAAAAGAAAAAGAAAAGTTTAAAGTAGGCATTTTGGTAAAAACCGGCGCTACTTCAACTTTTCTTTTCCAAATGATATTTACTGCTGGAGTAAATATTTAAAATAAATGGTGCGGGTAGAGGGACTCGAACCCACAAGCCTCGCGGCACTGGATCCTAAATCCAGCGTGTCTACCAATTTCACCATACCCGCATATTCTAATTCTAAAGTAATAGGTATGTTGTTTTCTCACTTTAGAACGATCCTGATGGAAGTAACTTAATTGGTTACTTTACTCAGGATGCTTTTGAAAAAGCGTTGCAAAGATAGATTCTTTTTGCAAAATGGATAGGGAAAAGTAAAGATTTTTTACTTCAATTTAATTCTTTGTTCTATTGTACCGTTTTAAAGCGATTTCTGAAACGATTTTTAGTGAAATCTACGACTCATTCATACCTCTCTATTAAAGAAATCAAAAAGGTTCCTTATCCAATAAACGATAATTCAAATAGTTTTCTTCCAAAAACCTAGATTGATCTATGTTCTTTAAAATAGATTTGTATTTTAGAGGTGTTCAATAGCAGCATAACCTCAATATTTCTTAGATTTATTTTCTTTACTCTCATCGAGTGTAAATTCGTAAAGAATAAAGCAACCGCTCACATTAATATTTTAGTAAATTTCATCAATCTACATGCAGGAAGCTACATTATATAGTCCCGAGGAAGAAGCTGCCATTGAGGAAGCCTATCTGGATATGATTGAATCTGTTAAAGTCAAAATTAACAAAACAGATAAAAACCAGATTCGCAAGGCCTTCGAATTAGCGAAGCTAAAACACGTAAAGCAACGTCGTAAATCCGGCGAGCCTTACATTTTCCATCCAATAGCCGTTTCCAAAATTTGTGGTCAGGAAATCGGACTCGGAGCCACTGCGCTCGTGAGTGCCTTGCTGCATGACGTCGTAGAAGATACAGATACGACTCTCGCTGACATCGAATTGCAGTTTACTCCAAAGATCAGAAGAATTGTGGATGGCCTCACAAAGCTCGAAGGCATGTATGAGGCAATCAGTCCGCAAGCTGAAAATTTCAAAAAGGTTTTAAGTACGCTAGCTACTGATGTAAGGATCATCCTCATCAAAATGGCTGACCGCTTGCACAACATGCGTACACTGAACGCGATGCCTCGTCATAAGCAATTAAAAATTGCTGCGGAGACTTCTTTGATCTATGCACCACTCGCTCATCGCCTCGGTTTATATAATATCAAAACAGAGTATCAGGATCTTTGTATGAAAATAACGGAGCCGGATACTTATCAAGAGATTGCAAAAAAACTACAAGAGACAAAAAAGGACAGAGAGAATTATATCAGTGAATTTATAAAACCACTGAAAAGTAGTTTGGATTTAATCCGCTGCAAATATCGGATCACAGGACGGCCTAAATCTATTTACTCCATCAATAATAAGATCATCAATAAGGGTGTACCCTTTGAAGAAATCTATGATCTTTTTGCCATACGCATTATTGTAGATGTTCCGCCAAAGAAAGAAAAGCCAATCTGTTGGCAAATTTATTCTATCGTAACAGATGTGCATCAACCCATACCTGAGCGACTAAAAGATTGGATCACAACGCCAAAGGCAAATGGTTATGAATCTTTGCATACCACTGTGATTGGTCCAGGTGGTCGATTTGTAGAAGTACAGGTTCGCTCGGAGCGAATGGATGATATTGCAGAACGTGGTTTTGCTGCACATTGGAAGTATAAAAAAAATACACCACAACCAGATGTATTCGACAACTGGCTCGACAGCGTTCGCGAAATTATTGAAAATCAAGATTCCAATGCCGTTGATTTCGTAGATGACTTTTCGGCAAATCTTTATGGGGAGGGGGTATATGTTTTTACGCCAAAGGGAGACTTAATGATGCTACCTAACAATGCGACTGCATTGGACTTTGCATTTAGCATTCATAGTGATGTGGGCTACCATTGTAAATCTGTAAAAGTTAACAACAAGCTAGAACCGCTAGGTTATAAATTAAAGAACGGAGATCAGCTAACTGTTCTAACAGACAAAAATCAGAAGCCTACAGAAGCATGGTTAAAAATGGTCGTTACGGGTAAGGCCCGTTCTAAGATCAGATCTGCCATGAAGGAAGAACGTCGAAAAAAAGGTAGCGTAGGCCGAGAAGAGCTAGAACGAAAGTTAAAGAATAGAAAATTAGATATTGATGAGAATGTGGATATGCTGGTGAAGTACTTTGAGTTGAATTCACGAGTGGACTTGTACTATGAAATTGCCCTTGGTGGAATTAACATCACAGAAGAGCTAAAGAAATTCACAACTGAAGGAACAAAACTAGTCAGACCACCAAAGCAAGTAATCTTAACCCACAAACCAAAGAGCGAACCATCCAGCACACCAAAAGCAGCTTCCAACCAAGAGGCGCGACTTAGAGTAGAAGGCGAGCAAGCGGATCAATACGGTTATACGTTAGCAAGCTGTTGCAACCCTGTCCAAGGCGATGATGTCTTTGCTTACCTGACGGTGAGTAGTGGTTTGAAAATCCATAGAACCAATTGTCCGAACGCAACTAACTTAGCAGCTAAATATGGCTATCGGATTATGAAAGCGGAATGGGTTTCTACCTCCAGTAATTCTTTTATAGCTGAATTATTGATTACGGGGATAGATGAAGGTATCGGAGTTATTGAGCGGCTTTCGCGAAATATATCTTACGATCTTGGTTTGAACATGCGCTCCTTCAATATCGAAGCCGACGAGCAGGGTACCTTTAAAAGTTATATTAAACTATTTGTCATCAATAAAGATCAGCTAAATGTCGCCATCAAAGGATTGAAGAACCTTCCTGGGGTTACAAATGTTACCAGAGTAAATTAATATCAGTTGGGTATTTTACGATTTGTAGTACTGATTAATTTTACGTAAAAAAACAAACTGCCGGTCAACTGATAACCGGTCACCGTCAATAAAAAGATATGTCTGCACCAAAACAGGAAGACTCTATAATCACGCAAGTGAAAAATATATTCTCTTCGCATCTCGAATCAAATGGTTTGCGCAAAACGCCAGAACGTTATGCTATCCTAGAGGAGATTTATCGACGTACGGATCACTTCGACGCAGAGGCACTTTATATTCATATGAAAACAAAAAACTATCGAGTGAGTCGAGCTACGGTTTATAATACGCTGGAACTATTGGTGGTTTGTGATTTAGTGAAGAAGCATCAGTTCGGGAAGAACCTCGCTCAGTATGAAAAATCTTATGGTTACAAACAGCATGACCACTTAATTTGTGTGGACTGTGGAAAGGTATTGGAGTTTTGTGATCCTAGGATTCAGCAGATAAAAAGCATGATGGGCGAGTTGTTAAAATTTAAAATCACTCATCATTCACTCAATCTTTATGGAGAGTGCGACGGTGCTTGTCCTAAAACGCAAAAAGCTGGGGAAAACAACACATAATTATTTGTCAAATATATTGTTTTTGTTATTTTTGTGTTGATTACGGATTGATTTTTTTATTAAAAAGTAATGGTTCGTATTTATTTAGAAACACTATCACACATTTTGACTTCCCGTATTCCATGACACACACTATCTCAGAACACAATGCCACGCAAATTGTCGAGGTCCATCAGCTCCTCAGCGAATTCGACAACAAACTCATCTTCTCCGACATTCAATCTCACATTGAAAAAGGCTTCGACAAACTTGTTATTGATTTATCTAATCTTGATTTTATGAATAGTGTTGGACTCAACTTTTTGCTCCAGCTATTACGCAACTCTGGTGAAAAACTAACCGTAGCCAGTGCTTCCGATCAGGTGTTAAAACTTTTGGAAGTAACTAAGTTAAAAAGCCGTTTCAAACTCTCTCCTACCGTTGCAGAAGCATTGGGAAAATAAATCATAACTTCTTTTATCAAACTAAGTTTTTAAAGTAACTTTGTGAACCTGACCGCTTATAGCTGTCGGGATTCTTTGTTTTAACTTTTAGCAAAATCTGAGAAAACAAAAAACAGCTAAAAGCGTCATTCATAAACTAAACTAATCATGAAAATAGATGTCATTCTAGGTCTCCAGTGGGGCGACGAAGGGAAAGGAAAAATCGTAGATTATCTTGCAGATAGCTATGATATTGTTGCTCGTTTTCAAGGTGGTCCGAATGCAGGACATACTTTAAAATTCGACGGACAGAAACACGTACTTCACACTGTCCCTTCCGGCATCTTTAGATCTAAATTGATCAACGTAATTGGAAACGGTGTTGTCATCGATCCAATCACTTTGGAAAAAGAAATAGACAACTTAAAGGAGACTGGTGTTTCTTTCCTGGAAAGATTATTTGTTTCGCGAAAAGCACACCTCATTCTCCCTACTCATAGATACATTGATGGCGCAACCGAGGCTTTCAAGGGTAAAGAAAAAATTGGTTCTACCCTAAAAGGGATCGGACCAACCTATATGGATAAAACCGGACGAAACGGTTTGCGTGTAGGTGATATCATGCTTCCGAATTTCAAAGAACGATACGAGGCTCTGAAAGAAAAGCACATGGGTATTTTAAAACTATATCCAGAAATCGACTTTGATTTAGAAGCAGAAGAAAAAAGATGGTTTGCCAGCTTAGCCACTTTACGTTCGCTAAAACAAATCAACTGCGAATACTTCATCAATGATGCACTCAACAATGGAAAGAAAATTCTAGCAGAGGGTGCTCAAGGTTCTATGTTAGATATTGATTTCGGAACTTATCCTTATGTCACTTCTTCCAACACAATTACCGCAGGTGTTTGTAATGGACTCGGTGTAGCCCCAACAACTATCGGAGAAGTGATCGGTATTACAAAAGCATATTGCACCAGAGTTGGAAGCGGACCATTCCCAACTGAGCTGGAAGGCCCTACTGGCGAACTCCTTAGAAAGGAAGGTGCTGAATTCGGTGCGACTACAGGAAGACCACGCCGCTGTGGTTGGATTGATTTGCCTCAGCTCCACTACACGATTATGCTAAATGGCGTAACTCAACTGGTGGTTACCAAAATAGACATTCTCAATAATTTTGATGAAATTTCTATAGCAACTCATTATCGTTACGACGGAGAATTACACACTGAGCTACCTTACGACTTATGTCACGTCCCAGTAGATCCTGTCCACCAAGCCTTCACGGGCTGGAAGGAAGGACTCTCTGATTCTAATGAATATGCTGATCTTCCGGAAAATGCAAAAGCATTGTTAGGAGCGATTGAGGCGCGTCTGAAAGTTCCGATCACAATGATCTCTACGGGACCAGAAAGAAACGCTTTGATATTGCGGGAGGTGGATGTTGTTGCTTAAGAGAAGGTGGATGAGGTGATAAGGTAGATTGGGCAGATAAGGTTTTCAAATATCGCGAACCTTATCAGCCTTATCGCCTCATCTACCCTTGTCTCCCTTTCCTCGCCGTAATAACATACTGATACTCCAAGGCACGATCATCCACTTCAATTTGATCATAACCAGCGGCCTTAAGTTCTCGCTCAATAACCGCTGATGAAACCCGTTCTCCTGACGGTGGTCCAACAGGCGTGTTACGCTTTTTAAAATCAACAATGACCACCTTTCCTTCTCTAGTTGTCCCTTTGTGTATTTTTTTGAAATAGTCTATTCTGCCGTTTATATAAGCCACTGTATTTACAATGAGTACTACGTCTGCTTCTTCATCTGAAAGTTGGGGGTCATCATTTGGAACTAATCTAGTTTCCACTCGATCCTGAATGTCTTTTGATAACAACTCTCTTGTATTATTCATAAATTTGGTAGCCGTAGGGTCTATGTCTATGGCAATAACTTTTGCTACGTCTGCCTGATGCACAATTCTGAATGCAAAGTAACCATACGGTCCAGCTCCGATATCTGCGACAACTTTTCCTTCCAACGGTTGTAATTTTTCTATTATCGCATTGGGCTTTTGCCAAATCCAACGATTACCACCTTCTCCAGTTCTGAAATCTGTTTCTTGATATTTCTCTTGTAGGCGACTGTTTGCTTTATGTGCTTCCTCGTGATCATGGTCGTTACCGTAGCCGTGGGTGTGCTGGCCAGGGTGACGAGTGCCGCTATCGAAAGTATCCGTGCACGCATTGTTAGAAACAAAGAAAAGAAGCAGAATTGGATAAAGGTATCGGGTCATATTTTTATTGATTTTTCTTTGAATGGGTGTTTGAAAACGGAACGCAGATTTTTTGGATGGCGTGGATTTTTTTGAATTTTCAACAATTGATATTTAGTTGATGTGAAATTGATTGTTGTTATTTCATGGTTTTATTTCCGTGAAGCAGAACTCGCGGCGCAACTTTGAAGTTGCACCGCGAGCTGCGCTCTATTCTGCCAAAGCCCTCATCAACTCTTCCATCCGCTTAAGTACTTTTCCAGAGCTGCCTCTGTAGTTATTTACAATGATAGAAAAAGCCAATTGTTTACCGCTAGTTGATTTTACAAGTCCTGTAAAACTTCGTACTCTATTCAGTCCACCACTTTTTGCACGGAGATTACTTTGTGCTTTGGTTCCTCTAAGGCGATAGCGAAGTGCGCCTGATTTTCCAGCAATGGGGAGGGAATCATAAAAAACTCCACGAAGGCCATCATCTTTATAAAGAAGACGCATGACCTGAGCTAAGTGTTGGGTGGAAACCGCATTGTATGGAGATAGACCACTGCCATCTTCTAGGAAGAAACCGTCGGTTTGCAATCCTTTCTTTTTCCAAAAATCCAGTAGCACTTCGATACCCGCTTTAGGCGTCCCTTCTCCTTTTTGTTTTTTTCCTAGCATACGGAGCATGGCCTCACAATAAAGGTTTACGCTTTTCAGATTGGTTTCTTTGACAATGGTTTTTAGCGTTGGAGATTTATGCGTGTAAATAGTCTGGCGTTTTTGTTTTGTTGTATTTTCTAAAGTGAGCTGTAATTGTGTTGTCGCCTTTCTTGAAGTTTCAGTTCCCATTTCTTTCAACTTCTTCATCAAATAATAAGCTGCAAAAAAAGCAGGGTCCGGTATCGAGCCTTTTATCGTAAATACTTTTGAACCTATGGGAATGGTTCCTCTGATATAAGCTGTGTAATTATTTGGCGCTCCGAAAATGTAGGCATTATCTCCAGTTCCTTTTTCTGCCGAACTTAGTTCATTGATTAATAATAGATTTGGAATCGTTGGTTCTGTGCGAAGTAGCGGAGGCTCACTCCCTAGTTTTGCTTTTTGCTGTAGCTTAACGTAGTACATATTTTCAGCAATGTTCAAACCGTAGGCTCCTGCTCCATAGTAATTCCCTAAGTCTTCATAAGCCCAAGTCTTTCCACTGCCTTCTGTCCCAAAGTAAGAAGCATCTCCAACAATCAATCCTTCAATTTTTTTTATCCCAGCTTTCATTATTTGCAAGCAAAAGGTTTCCATGATGGCATTCAAACCAGGCACTTCATCAAACTCATTAGAACCCAAAGTTGGATCACCAAAGCCTGTTAGATATAAATTGCCTTTCAGCGTTCCATTCGCATCAATACTTCCATCGTATTCTATCTTTGTTTCAAATTGAAAATCAGATCCCAGGATAGCCAATGCAGCTCCGGTCGTCACCACCTTCAAAGAAGAAGCTGGCGTAAGACTCTTGTTAGCATCATGACCTGCTATTAATTTCCCAGTCGCCACATCTACCACTGCCACACCAACAGAACCATTTTGAAGTACTGGTTCGTTGACCAATTTTTTGATTGCTCCTTCTATATTGCTTTGCGCAAAAATTTCAGCGGTTAGAAAAGAATAACAGAGGATGACGAAAACAATGCGTTTCATATTTTGTTTGATATTTTTTGACTGATTGATTTGAAAATGTTAATCATTTACCTATTTAGAAGCTCACAGTTCGAATAGATTAAATACAGAGTTCCATTCAATTATTCAAAAGTCAATCATTAGATTATTAATCAAAAACACTTCTAACAATTGTCCAATACCTCAATCTCCTGGTTAGCTAAGATGGCCTGGCGCGATAGTCGCCGCAACCGTGGTCGTTTATTACTTTTTATTTCCTCTATTATTTTGGGGATCGCTGCGCTGGTGGCCATCAACTCCTTTAGTGAAAATCTCGTCAAAGATATTAATACCGAGGCAAAAACATTACTCGGAGCAGATTTGATGCTGGAAGGAACACAGGTCGCTTCTGATACTTTGATGGAGTTGCTGGATTCTATTGGAGGAGAGCGAACGGAGATCGTGGGATTCGCTTCGATGGCTTATTTTCCGAAAGGAGGAAACACCCGATTGTCTTACATAAAAGCACAGGGCGGCACTTTTCCTTTCTATGGAAAAATGAATACGGAACCAGCAGACGCTTGGTTGAATTTCCGCGATGGCAAAGGTGCTTTAGTTGACAAAGGATTAATGATCCAATTTAATTTATCGCCAGGGGATTCTGTCAAAGTTGGAGAATCCACTTTCGTTATTTCAGGACAACTGAATGCTGCGCCTGGTAGCTCAGGTTTTACTTCGGCCATTGCTCCAGTCATCATCATTCCTAAAAAATACTTAGCAGAGACGGGCTTGCTCCAAACCGGAAGCCGTGTAGAATATCAGCACTATATCAAGCTCGCCAATAAAACAGATCTAGAAGTAAACGATTTGCGAAAAGCGATTCGACCAACGTTACGTAGCCTTTCTTATCGAGCTACTTCTGTAGAAAGTCGAAAAGAAAACATTGGAGAAGCTTTTGAAAACTTATCTAGTTTTTTAAATCTTATTGGATTCATTGCTTTGCTATTGGGTTGTATTGGCGTGGCCAGCTCCGTTCACATTTACATAAAAGATAAACTCGGAACGGTCGCTATTTTAAGGACTTTAGGAACCAGCGGACAACAAGCGTTTTGGATTTACCTGATTCAAATTGGAGCAATGGGATTGATCGGAGCAGTACTAGGAGCAGCCCTTGGTAGTTTATTGCAACTGGCAATTCCAGCAGTCCTAAAAGATTTTCTACCTCTGCAAAACATAAGTGCTACCGTTTCCATCAGTGCCGTTTTCCAAGGGATTTTGACAGGGCTTGGTATCGCTTTGCTCTTTGCAATGTTGCCCTTATTGGCTATTCGACGTACTTCCCCTTTGCGAACTTTACGCGCTGGTTTTGATGCACCAGAGCAAGAGCGGGATGTGCTACGATGGCTGGTTTATGGTTTGATCTTTTTGTTTATGGCAGCTTTCTCCTGGTCACAAACCGGAGGCGGTTGGCAAGCTGTTTTATTCCCAGTAGCGATCTTCGTTGCGTTTTTATTATTGGCCGCTGTTGCTAGATTGGTGATGTGGGCTGTCAAAAGATTTTTCCCAAAAGGATGGAGCTTTACAATGCGACAAGGAATCGCCAGTTTGTTTCGTCCAAATAATCAAACGCTTACCTTGATTGTCTCCATAGGATTAGGAACGATGCTGATCTCTACACTTTTCTTTGTACAGGATATGTTGCTCAGTCAGGTACAGCTTTCAGGTAGCGGCAGTATGCCAAACATCATTCTATTCGATATTCAAAATAGCCAAAAAGATCAAGTTAGAAATCTAACTGAAGAATATAAATTGCCAGTAATGCAGGAAGTCCCGATTGTAAATATGCGAGTCGCTGGTGTAGACACTTTGACAAAAGAAGCTTACCTCCGCGACACTACTTCCGAAATCAGCGGCTGGGTTTTCCGCAGAGAATTCCGTTCAACCTACAGAGATACATTGATCGAATCAGAAACCATCATCGAAGGCGATTGGCATGGAACGAAGTCAGAAGACGGAACCATCTATGTTTCTATTGCAGAAAACGTAGCAGAAGCCACCAACGCCTACATCGGAATGCCGATGACTTTCAACGTGCAGGGAGCGATGATAAAAACAAAAGTGGGTTCGATCCGAACGATTCAGTGGGATAGAATGCAGACAAATTTCTTTGTCGTTTTTCCAAAAGGAGTCTTAGAAAAAGCGCCTCAGTTTCATGTCCTTTTGACAAGAGCTGAAGAGACAGAACAGTCTGCACGTTTTCAGCAAGCCTTGATTCAA
>JBGCDT010000152.1:0-14896 GCA_045105695.1 Saprospiraceae bacterium
GTATCTTCTGATCAATCATCAAAAGTTAATTTACGTTTAGAATCATCAAGCAAAGATCCTGCTATTTTACAGCAATCGACTCAAGAAGCTGCTGCTACAGCTGCTCCAGGTACAACAGCCACTGCTGATAGTTTACCAGCCGGTAACTTCTGGGTGACGATTAGTGATGTGAATGGTTGTGAAGAATTCCTTCAGGTAACCATTGGTGAAAACAACACATTGGCAGGAGACTTTATGGTGAATGTAGAACCAACTTGTGATGTGAATAACGGAAGTGTTACGGTATCAGCTACAGGTGGAAGCGGCGATTACACTTACACATGGCCAGCACCATTAGCAACTGGAGCGACTCAAGATACTTTGATTGCAGGCGTTTACGATGTGACGATAACGGATAACATTGGTGATTGCGAAACTGTTGTAACTGTATTGTTAGAAAACGCAGGGGCTGGCGCGACATTGACACTGAATGGCGAATCAATGGTAAGTTGTGCAGGTGAGTCTGATGGAACACTTGACTACACAGTTACTTACGAACCTGGATTTGCCGCACCTGCGGATACCATCATAACAATTACTGGAACGACTACAGAAGTAACTAACGGAACATTAGCTGAAGGAAGTTATGTGATAACCATTTTGGATGCTAATGATTGCTTAGTGGCAACTGCAACATTCGATGTGACTAGCCCAGATCCACTAGCTGTAAATACTACAATTATTGATGTGACTTGTGATGATGCGGGTAGTGTCGTACTTACAGTGACGGGAGGAACCGGACCATTCAACTATACTTGGTTGCCAGATGATGCAACACCTGGTGATTCTACACTAGTGGATGTAGCTGAAGGTTCTTACCTGGTGACGATTACTGATGCTAATGGTTGTAGCATTGCGCTAAGCAACATAGAAGTTGCAGACAACTGTATAGATTGTGATGATCTTGAGGTGACCTCTTCAAGCCCTGATACGATTCCATTGTATGGCTGTGAAGGACAAGCGCCTTATTGTATAGACATTAGTTTGGAAGACATTCTCGGTTTTGAGATTACGAATAACGGACAGCCTTACACTGGTAGCTACTGGGGTTGTGGATACGATACACTGGTGACCATCAGTACGTTCCCGATTCCAAGTCAGGGGCTGTTCGGACCTTACGAAGTTAATTCGTTCATGGTGAACGGAATCAACTACTCAGGAACAGTGATGGATATTTTCGACCTAGTAGATTCTATGAATGTTTGGGATACCAACAGTAACTGGGTGTACAATAACTTGACGCTAAGCATCTCAGGAGGTAACTCAAATAATACTTATTCGACTCTGACGATTACTCAGACGTTGACAGGAGCATTCTCCACAGTGGATATTGACTTCAACGAGGTGCCGAATATGACTGCGCTTTCCCTTTCGGTAGGACCACACGATTTGATTTTCACGGATGTGAATGGTTGCTCAGATACTTTGTTTGTGGATGTCTTATGTATCACTCCTGATAATATCGTCGATACGATTTTTGTAGGAACTCAGGATACCCTTTGCTTTACTTCAGACGAACTGCCTGGTACAATTCAGTACATGGAGAATGTTTGTGAAGAAGAATCTGGAGCATTTGTTTTCTTCGAAACACTAGATGACGATACTTACTGTATAGAATACTTCGGAAGTGAAGTGGGTACAGAAACAGCTTGTATTGTATTGTGCGATGACTTTGGAATTTGTGATACGACTTATGTGACGGTTACGGTTCTTCCTCAGGATTCTACTGTGATCGGAGATGAACCACCGGTGGCATTGCCTGACTCTACTACTACGGAACAAGGCCAGGAAGTTGAAATTCCAGTGATGTTGAATGATACGATCAATGGAGTATTTGATACGCTTTATGTACTTACGCCACCGACCTATGGTGATGTAACGATTGATGATGATGGTATCATGACTTACCAGCCAGATGAAGAATATTGTGATGCTGGAAATCCAGATACTTATACTTATGTACTGTGTAATACCTATGCTTGTGATACGACCATCGTTTCGATTCTGGTGCTTTGTGATGACATAACGGTGTTTACCGGTTTCTCTCCAAATGAGGATGGTGTGAATGACTTCTTTACTATTCAAGGAATTGAAAACTTCCCTGATAGTGAGTTGAGTATCTTCAATCGATGGGGTAATGAAGTTTACTTCAAGCAGGGTTACCTAAATGATTGGGATGGCAAGTGGAAAGGAAAGATGTTGCCGGATGGAACTTATTTCTATGTTCTAGAAGATGGGAAAGGGAAGTCGTACTCTGGGTATATTCAGATACACCGGTAATTCATTTAAATGAAAATTAAAAACCTTTGGACGTGTAGGTTCTCGTAGAATACGCAAAAATTTTGCGACCTCGTGAGGAAGAAGAGAAGTCGAGTAAGAGTTCGTAAAGCGGTTTTTGATAACGATAATAAAATGTGTTTTTAGTTGCAGAACGCTTTTTTGTTAAAAGGCAAAATATCAATAGCTAAAGACTTTTAAAGAATATTTGCTTCAATAGGATATCCTGGGACGAATTAATTTTTGTCCTGGGATTTTTTTATCTGGGATGGTTTGTATGACGTATTTGAAAGGCTGTTCCTACGGAACGCAAAACGGGTTGTAATTGACTTGGGCTAAAGACAGACTGTTCCTAGGGAACGTTTTATATTTAATGGTCTTGGTTATAAATAAATTGGTTCTTCTGAATGCGGAATATTTTGTAATCGAACGTTATAGGCAGACTATTCTTACATAACGTTTTAAGTGGTTGTGAAATATAAAACTATGGTAAGTTGTTTTATCTTCCGTGGGAAAAACCCTTACTTTGTTTCAAAACATGACAACTATGAAATTTCTATTCAAATCAATAAAGCTAACCCTCATCAGTTTATTATTACTGCTGGTCGTTATCGGAGTCTCTGAACTTTTGGTGAAGAAATCTGCTGGTCAAAACTTGTATTCTTCCGTCTCTGCGATTCCACATAATGATGTAGGACTATTGTTAGGTACTGGTAAGTTTTTGAAAAGTGGTCGCGTGAATTTATATTACAAATACCGAATTGATGCAACAGTCGAATTATACGAGGCTGGAAAAATTGATAAAGTCTTAATCAGTGGAGACAACGGAAGGAAGGATTATGACGAGCCTAGTCAGTTCAAAGAAGATTTGGTGAAGCGAGGTATTCCTGCGGAAAAAATTCATTTGGATTATGCTGGTTTTAGAACTTTAGATTCTGTAGTGCGGAGCAAAGCTGTATTTGGACAGGACTCGATTACCATTATTTCTCAGCCTTTTCATAATGAGCGAGCTGTTTTTATTGCTAAGGCAAAAGGTATCAAGGCCGTTGGATTTAACGCTAGGGATGTTAGTCGAAAAGCTGGATTTAAGGTGCAGCTTCGAGAAAGATTGGCTCGCGTAAAAGTAATGTTAGATATGCTAGTAGGGAAGGGGCCTAAGTATTTAGGAGAGGAGATTGTGATTTAAATCTTTTGTTTTAGGAGCTATGTCTTTAGTACACTCAATGCATATATTGAGCGTACTAAAGACTAATTCCTAAAAGAAATACCTAACTCCCGTTCGTACTCCTAAGCTAGCTAATTCCACCTTTCCAGGATATGCTCCCGTCGTAAAGGTTCGCTTGAATCGGAAGGAAGGTGATACATGTATTTGAAAAGAATCGGAAATGTTGTAAGCAGCAGAGATACCCGCAAAAGGAGTGATTCCGATATTGGACTTGTGCCACTTGTTTTCGTCTGTATCTAGATCATAGAACGTTTCGTCAGCTGCGAAGATGCTTCCTTTGCGCTGTAGATATACGTTTGCTAATATTCCTGCTTCTACTCCAATTTGCCATTTTTCATATTTGAAGCTATAGCCTAAGATCACTGGAATATCTATTAGGTGATAGTAGTTGAACGTTTTCTTTCTGTAAGATTCTGTCGTTGTAACTTCTTGGAAACCTTCAATTTCTACAGTGTCATTTGTAATTTCATTGATCCTGATTTCTACAATACCAGGTATAGAATCAACAGTTACACGCTCTGTCTCTTTACTAAACAAACTCGCAATACGTGTATATTCCACACCTGATCTAATGTAAATGTTTTGCTTTGTTTCTACAATAGCGCTGAGTCCAAAGTGCATGGTTTCCAGTTGCTCCTCTGAGTTTTTGCGAAGGTCGAGGTATGCTCGGGAAAGGTCATCTTCGTTAGAGGAGATACTGGAAGTTGTTTTTCCAATGCCAGCATAAGCTCCAATTCCAAAGCGCATTCCGTTCAGTGGCGAATCTCTGTGTAAGTCTTTTTTAGACTCAGCAATATCCTGAATAGGAGGGTAGTTGATCTCCTCTTTCGATTTGTCTTCAAATAACTCTGGATAAAGAGATTGTAGTACCAGACTATTTAACTCAGCTTCTTGCTTTTTCTTCTCTTCTTTGCTGACTGGTAGAGCCGCTTTACTTAGCTCTACTACATTAGAAATATTATCAATTTTAATTACTGTAGTTTTTGTAGAAGCACTGTTAGGAGTTGATTCCGATTCGTTCACTGGTGCCATGTAAGTCTGTGACTCAGTTCGTTGATTTCTATTTTCTGAAATTACAGAAGCAGTATTATTGCTCGGAGAATCAGACCTCTTTGTGTTGTTGCTGCCATCCACTTTGTTTACTTCTTTTGCTGTAGCTAAACTGCTGGTAGTTTCTGTAAGAGTATTGTTGGGATTTGCAGTGTCTGTATCGTTGTTGTGCTCTTTTACAGCTGAGGTTTTAGTTCCTTTTTCTAAAGAAATGCTTTTGTCAAAAGCGGTCGCTGTAGCTTTATTGATATCCGTTTCCTCTTTTTGCATAAAGTAAAATGTAGAGAAAAGCGCCACAGATACTAAGAAACCAGATAAGAAGAACCACAAGAACTTCCGATCTTTTTTCTCTTCTTTCACCTGCGGGTATACCTGATCCCAAAGTGCTTCGACATCAACAGACACCTTGTGCTGCTCGAACTGGTCGCGTGCATGTTTTTCAAATGAGGTACTCATATTCTTAATCTAATTTTGTCGTTTTTTAATAATATTTTTTTCAACATCGTTCTCGCTCTCGTAAGCTGCGAACGGGAAGTACTCTCCTCTATGCCCAGCATCTCGCTGATCTCTCTATGGCTGTACCCTTCTATGGCGTGGAGGTTGAAAACGGTTGCATATGTTTTTGGGATGCTGTTGATGATGTCTAATAATTCACCAGCTGCAAGGTGTGCGTATATCGTTGGATCGTTGGCAGATTCTGGTACATTATCAATGGTGTATAGTTCTTTCTTGAAACTGCTTTTGTCCATGTATTTCAATGCAGTGTTGATTACAATTCGTTTCATCCAACCTTCAAACAAACCCTTCTCTTTGTAAGTGTGCATGGACTTCAGGATCTTCACCAAGGAATCCTGTAGTATGTCTTTTGCCATCGCCGGATCGCGGGTGTAGCGCAGACTCACGGCCATAAGCCGATCCGAGTACTGTACCACCAGTGCCTTTTGAAACGCGGGATCTTTCCGCAGGCATCCGTTGATGATTTGTTGTTGAGTATATGCTTTCAAATTGTTTTGATTTTTGTAAGTACGGAGTTGGTATTTTTCAAGTTGGGTTTTCTAAAAACAGATTTTTTTAACTTTGGAAGTCTTTGACACATCCTGCAGCTGGTAACAACTGCAAGATGTGTATCAAAGAAACATAATTATAACTTATTCTCTCTTGTATTTAAATTCTACTTCGATGAAGAGCGTAACCGGTTGCTGCATATCATCCGTAAATTCCATATCTCCAGAATAGCTACCGATAATGAACTCCCCTGGGTTTGCACCAAATTCTGTAAAGGTTACATCAGCCATACATGTAGAACCGGAGCAATCGCCGCTATAGAATACTGAATTTGTTCCAGGCATAAAATAACTGATGAAAGAGACATTATCTGAATTGTAGGTACCTACTCCGTTTAGATCTCTCATTCCAAGGTTGGTGTTCCAATCCGTACCAGGGATACTAGCCCAGATCAATAACGTATCTTGTCCAAGACCTTCTACATAGCCATCCACATCAGGGAACGTGGTAGTAAGACCATCTGCGGTTATTGTAAAGTATTCTTCCAGTTGATTATCACAAGCAGCAATGGCTGGTATAGTCATCGGATTGGAAATGGTATACTCAAAAGATTCACTTTCTAATAGTGCGTCAATATCATAGACCTGAACAGATAACGATGTAAGATCATCACAGTTGTGAAAGGAGAGACTATAGGTACCATCACTTACATAAATGGAATAAGACTTAGTGCCAACAATAACATCAACCCAACCATTGGTAACCGGTTCATCATCGCAGTCGACCACCAAACCAGAAATTTCAACCAACTGATCGTCTTCTTCTATTAAAATGGTTCCGAGGTCAGTGTCTTCTGCAAATGGTCCAATATTATCAGTATATATAGCATCGCATCCGTACCAAGAACTTATCGTCATTGTAAATTCTTCATTCATCGGAACAGGACCTGAGAAGTAACCATCGTCATTCGTGTAAATACAACCTACTTCACCAGTAGAACTCAGCTCTAAACAGATATACTGATTAGCTAATGGTTCTCCTCCTTCTGAAAGGACTGTTCCAGAGAGCTCTATCAAAGTGTATGGATCATCACAATTCCACCAAGAGAAGTGACCTACTTCTCCTACATACTTACTTCCGGTTTTAGTAGCAACGCCTTCTTCCACCCATACGCCATACTCATTGCTGAAAGACCAAAGTGGAATTTCTTCAGGACTGCCACTCACTTGTGCATCGTTGATTGGAAAGGTCAGTGTTGCTTTTTTACCGTTACCTAAATTTAGTGCTTGGCCATTAGGCGTTTCTAAATCAACAGTCATCATTCCAAAAGAAGCAATAGCCATGAGTTCTCCGTCGGTATTGATCCCTTGTAAACCACCAGGCATTTTTTCATGTACATCAGCGTCTGTTGGGTCAAGTCCTCGGGCATATACAACTACATCACCGCTATAGAGCATGTTCTCGCCATCGACGATTGCATCTGCTGGGAAAGACAGTTCGATACCGTCTTGACCAATGATGTTTCCTCCGTCACTAGAGACGAAACCTCCGATTTCATTTTTAGCTATCAGTTTTATACGAGTGTAATTGGTTGATCCTTCTTCGGGGAAGAAGCGATCGGAGCCTTCGAAGTAACCTTGTTGGTTGACGGTTAGGAAGGTTCCAGCCTGATTCATTTGAATGTCTTTGAATAGAAAACGGCCTTTGTCGTCGGTAGTCGTTGTGTTGTTCGCAAGTTTTAAGGTAGCATTAGCGATCGGCTCATTTCCTTCGTTGACAACGACACCGTATAGAGTAGCCGGTACATTAATTACTTCAGGAGTATAGTTTATTACGGTAGTGATGATCGGTCCTTCGATCACTTCCGTGTTAATGGTTTCTTCTACGTCTTTTCTACAAGCAAAAAGCGTCAGCAGAATGAGACTTAATAAGGATAACTTTTTCATTATTAGATTAATTTAATTTTTTGTTTGAAAAGATTCACGCTAAGTAATTAGACAATCACTTACATTAGCGATATATTTTTTGCCGTTCGAACAGGCTGACGAGGTGGATGTTTTCTATTTTGATTCCCTCGTACATTTAGGTATTCCTTTGAAAAGGAAAAGTGCTGCATGGAATGGCAATTTTTTTTGGAAAGTATTTTTTAGGGGCGATTGGGGCTTATCAAAGGTACTTATTGATTAAGAGCTTGAAAAAAAATTAAACCCGCCTAAAGAACTTTGTATTCCATTGTGTACTTTGTGGTAAATAGAAGCCCAGAGTAATCGTAATAAAGTTATCGGAAACGAATACATGAAAGCCAACTACTACACATATCTATTCTTCTTGCTCCTTTGTCTTCCACCTTCGGGAAAGGCAGAGCAGCCCATTCTTAAGATTGACTCCGTTAAGAACTACAGAGGTGTTGCTGCTCAGTATGCCTATTACTTGGTTGACGAATCAGAAAGTATAGATATTCAATCGCTTCTAAAGCAGGAGGAATCTTTTGATTTTCAACCATTAGAAGAGCAGCTCCCAAATATCAAGAATGTCTTTTGGATAAAGTGGAAAGTACAGAATGTGATGAAGGATCCAGTCGTGGTCAAAGATTGGTTTCTCAATATCGGAAAAGGCGATTATGTTGATGTATATATGGTCAACCAAAATGGTGAGATCATTAAAGAGCAGCGGGTAGGGGAGTTTGTGCCGATGTCTCAAAAGGAATTGTCTCGGAAGCATTTTGTCGAAAGAATACCTTTTTCACTCATGACCAACGAGCCCATAACAATATACACACGTCTACAGCGCATCAGTGGTTTTCCACCAAAGATAAAACTCGAACTGTTCCAACAAGATTTTTACAATCGCCCTGGATATCAGGATCAGGTGCCACAGCGATGGTTGTTTTTTGGAATGTTATTCACCTTTGCCTTCTTGGGAATAGCGATTTTTCCAATTACAAGAGATAAAGCTTTTTTGTATTTCGGATTGTTTCTACTCTCGGTAGGAGGCTACATGGTTGATGCCTTTTTTAATGTTTTTGGAAACTTCTGGTTTTTTCGAGAGCATCCAAAATTAGTCATGCTTTTCACTTATAGCTTAGTGACCTTAATGAATGTTTCTCACCTGATGTTCATTCGAGAGTACATCGGTTCTAAGGTGAATTTTCCAAAATGGGATAGTGTTGCCAGAGTTGTTGTAGGACTCAATATTGCAATGGGTTTCATTGCCTGCCTTGTTTATAGTATTACGTTGGATGAATTTCTGACCGATAAAATCTTCATTCCGTTTATCGTTGTCACCTATCTGTTTTTGTTTACAGTAGTGGGTCCAATCATGCGCCATCGCAAGTGGACGGTGGAGAATACCTTGATTTTTATTTCACTCTTGTTGTTTATGATGGCGATTTTAATCAATGCTATTTCTATTTTGAAAGGTACGAATATGCGATTGTTAGAAACGCAGTTATTACTGACTTTAGTTATTCTAATATTTGCTGTAGGACTAACTTTTGGATTGGCTTATCGCTTTTTGAGACATCAAAGAAAACGGCAAGAGTTCAATAGACTCAAGGATTTGAACGAAATGAAAGCTCGTTTCTATCAAAATGTAACGCATGAATTTAGGACGCCGCTCACCGTTATTTCAGGCGTAGCTTCTGAGATACAACAGGACCCGGTCGTGAGTCGTGCCCCTGAGCTTTTTCGAAAGGTAGAGATGATAAATAGAAACGGAAGCAGTTTGTTAGAATTAGTCAACCGACTACTCGGAATGGCAAAGATGGAAGCGGGCGAACTGGAACTCAACCTCGGCAACGGAGACATCATCAATTACATTCGCTACCTCGTAGAATCCATCGGTTCTTTTGCAGATGGCAGAAAAGTGCGCCTCCAATATCTGACGACCTTGGAAGAAATGCAAATGGATTACGACCGTGAAAAAATCCGTCAGATCTTGTACAACCTAATGTCCAATGCTGTGAAGTTTTCCAATGAAAATGGAATTGTAAAAGTATTTGCAGAAAAAAATGTTTTCCAAGGACAAGAGCAGTTACACATAAAAGTGAAAGACGAAGGCATTGGTATTTCTGCGGAAGACTTACCACATGTGTTTGAGCGATTTTATCAAGGCGACAAAGGTAAGACGACCAAAGACCAAGGCTCCGGTATCGGTTTGGCTTTTACCAAAGAATTGATTCAACTGATGAATGGTCACATTTCCATAAAGTCAGAACCCGATAAAGGGACAGTCGTTTCCGTCTACCTGCCCATCACGCAGAAAGCGGCCGCCTACGATACGGAAATCCGCCCAATGCCATTCCCTTCTGGGGAAAAGAAAGCGCAAGTTAAAGTCGAACAACCACAAGCCATTTTCAGTCAGGAAGAAGATCAAAAACCAATGATCCTCCTTGTAGAAGACAACTGGGATGTCCTCGAATATGTAAAAAGCATCTTAGATAAAAGCTACCAAATCGAAGTCGCTCACAACGGACAGGAAGGAATAGACAAAGCGGTAGAACTCATTCCCGACCTCATTATCAGTGATGTCATGATGCCCAAAAAGTCTGGTTTCGAACTCACCGCGGAACTCAAAAACGATGAGCGCTCCAGTCACATCCCGATCATTCTACTGACAGCCAAAGACAACAACGAAGCAAAGCTCGCTGGCCTCACCCGAGGTGCAGATATCTATCTCACGAAACCATTCTCTAAAGAAGAACTGGAAATTCGCATCCACAATCTCCTTGCTCTCCGCCAAAAAATGCAGGAACGCTGGTCACGTGTTCAACCCCTCGGAAATGGAAATAAAAAAAGTAATGACAATGAAAATTCAACCATTTCTCAAAAGGATAAAGACTTTCTGAAAAAGCTAACGGACTTTCTCCACGAAAACATCTCTGACGAAGACCTGGACGTAGCGCGCATGCAGCGTGCAGTTCAGATGAGTCGCCCGCAGCTGCATCGGAAGTTGAAGGCGCTCACGGGATTGTCTGCTGCTAAGTTTAGAAAGAAGATTCGGTTGGATCGGGCGCATGCGTTATTGCAGGATCATGATGGGACGGTGGCGGAGGTTGCGTATGCGGTGGGGTATAAGCATCCGAGTCATTTTTCGAGTGATTTTAAGGAGGCGTTTGGGGTGACGCCTGGGGCGGTGTAGTTTGGTTTTTTGAGGATTTGTTGGGAAAGGGTAATTTAGGGGGGGATATACTGGGCATATGCGCAATGGGTAGAGGAGTTGCTTGTATACAAATGATGCTTGCAACCAAGAAGAAGCCCCCAGAATAGAATTAATTTATTATACAGAAAATGAAATTGAAACAAAGTATTCTCTTGTTGGTGGCAGTCGTATTATTGAACTCTTGCTCAGATAATGAATTTGGTGTTACAGGAATAGATGAATATAATTTAGAGGGAAAGCCTAAAAATATCATTGAAACTTACCAGCAACCTCTTGAATGGAAATCTTCAAAATCTTATAGAAAAGACATTTTATATCGTCAAGACGGTAGACTAGATATGGTGAAATTTCAAAATTCAGATTCTGTTAAATTTGAGAGCAAATATATTTATGGAGACCAATTAGATTCTGTTATTTTTGACTATGGAGAAAATGTTATAGATACTATCACATTTGAATACTTAAGCAATGGTAAGCGATTAATGAAAAAGACATTAAGAGATCAAGTGCTAATCGAATGTTGGAAGAATGGAAAAAAAATCTCAGAATTCAATGAAAATTCTCCAAATCGTATTACTGAATTTGTAAGAGATAAAAGTCAAAAAGTGATTGAAAAAATCATTCCTTTGAACTCAGAAGAAAGAGTTGAGGATTCGAACTTGACTTTTAAATATGTGATTACTAAAACAGATGAATTTGGAAATTGGATAGAAAAGTTAGAATTGCAAGAAAGGAGAAGTGATATTAATCCAAATATAAAACCTTTCGAAATGAATATAAGCAGAAGAATTGAGTACTATTGAGAATAAGATACTACAAGCAAAAAGAACTCTATATCCACAGCTCAGTGGGGCAACTTGAGATGGCGTTCTTCGCTACGAGACAGAATTAATAGTTAGAGGGGATTAATAATAGCACAAATACAAAATGAGTTGATAGATGAAATTCATTAATATAAGTATGATTTTACTTTTGTTGTTTTCAGCATGTAAGGACAGCAAAGAAGGATTGGAGTCAAACATAATAGGAGAATATACCATTTATAGTAATATTTCGGATAATGATGGAATTCAACTTCTAATGGCGTTGTTGCATAAAGAATCTAAGTGAATCCTTGATTTGCCAAATTTTATATTCCTGAAAATTTAAAACAAAATCTAAACAATAGAAAATTTTATCTATAGAAAAAAAAACGCTCGAAAACGTATAATTAATAATTTGAAATATTCATAAATCACTGACTTCCTAAGCAAAGTTTTATGCAACAACGCCACTTCTAATGGCAACAGACAGCAATGGAGTTGTCCTATTTGATACGGTAGGAAACTCTATTAGTGGAAGTTATACTTTCTCAGATATGGGGAATAAAACACTTGATATAACGTATGCTTTTGAAAATAATGATTCATTTAGAATTAAAACAAAATGTCTAACGAAACCAAAATATTAACCCTCCATCCACAAGGCAAAAAAGGCGTAAACATTCTCAAGAGAAGATACGACCTAATTAGAAGTTTTATAATTAAGACGATCGAAGCGCATAAAGAGATTAGCTACGAAGACCTTAGCGACCTTGCAGTGAAGGAACTGACGAGCACTTTTGATGGAAAAGTAGTTTGGTACATCGTGACTGTGAAGCTAGATCTGGAAGCCCGAGGAATTATTGAACGAATACCAAAAACAAGTCCCCACGTCTTGAGAATGAAATAAGTAGAGTCACTATCCAAAGAAAACCCATTGAACAAACTAACAAACTACACTACAGAAAAGATTTTCACCAGACTCTTAACAAACAAGTCAAGCAGCAACTGGTGGAACTATGTAAGTGAGCTGCGAAAACGAGCAACCGAAGGAATTTTCAAAAAAAGTCTTTCCCTTGCGAACTCCAACGTTATTACAGAAAAAGAAATAGGGCTAACAGTTTTAGCTCAATTTGGCTACCCAAGAGTACACAAAAAAGAAATACTCAAATTCTTTTTCAAACTACTCGAAAGGGAAAGGGATAGACGAATTCTAAGTCCGATACTCTATGGGATTGGTCATAGTAATGAAAAGCTAACCATCAAACAGATAAATATTCTTTGTACTTTTAAAACGCATAAAAGTACAACTGTCAGACACGCTTTAGTATTTGCACTTTGTACTCTTGAGAATGCAAAAGCGATAGATGCCTTAATTTACTTATCCAATGACAAAGATTCAGATGTGAGAGATTGGGCGACTTTTGGACTAGGGACTCAAATAGAAATAGACAATGAAAAAATAAGGACTGCTCTATGGGATAGGGTATCGGATAAAGATGAAGGACCTAGATTTGAAGCTATTTCTGGTTTAGCGCAAAGAAGGGACTATAGAATAAAAAATATTTTAACAGAGGAACTTGAGCGCATTGATGAACATGGTTCTCTTATCTTAGAGGCTATCGAACAGCTTGAAGATAAAACATTTATTACCTTGCTTGAAAAGAAAATAATTGAGAATAGAAAAACTAGAACAATTAATGAAGAGTGGCTTTTAAAAACGCTTGAGAAATTAAGAGCGTTGTGAAAGGAAGATAGAATAGCATTGATTGTTACTCTTTAAAATTCCAAAATTTACAACCTTACACCACAATGAAAAAAACAATCTCAAATATCCTCAGCCAAATCATACCCGTGATGATTGGCGTATACCTAGGATTCGCCATGAATAATTTCGGTGAAAATCGAAAATTAGAAAGTCAGTCGGAAACTTATAAACTCATGTTGAAGAATGAAATTGGGGAGAACCTGGATGCTTTAAAGAGTGTGAGTGATTATCATGTTACTATAGTGAAAAATTTTACTGATCTACTTAAGAGTGAGGATTTAGTAAAAGCATTTCAGAATACTAGTTTTGAAGGCTTTAGACCTGGTTTTGTCAGCAGCAGTGCCTACAACACCGGTGTTCAAACTGGAATCATACAAGCTTTTGATTTAAACTTAATTCAGACTTTAAATAGATTATATACGCTACAAGGAAAGTACAATAGGTTTAATGAAAATATGATCAATTCATTTTTAGGAAATAAATTTCCAGAGACAGAAAGTGAAATACGAAGTGTATTAACTTCCTCCTTGATGAGCATGAATGATGTGATCATTTTTGAAAATGAACTTATGAAATATTATAGTGAGCTGTTGAATAAAAATAGTGGATTAAACTAAATTGAAAAAAGTTCTAAAATCTAGCTGTAAAAAACGAAGCCCCATTTTGACTAATTTCAAGTTAGTTGGAAGGTGATAATGGAGAGTCCTTGAATATTGCTGATGGACAAACGGCCACTATTGAAGTCCCGGTCCCTGCCTCTTTATTGGGGTCAGCGCCAGCCACTATTCCGCTATGGCATTTCGATGAAGCATCCGGGTATTGGGTTGAAGATGGCGAAGGTACATTGACAAGTGATAACACTTACGTCGGTACTGTTAGCCATTTTTCTTTTTGGAATTTTGATGTTCCTCATTTGCTAATTCATATAGAAGGTACACTGACGGATGAAGGCCAGAATAATCTAGGTGGCTTAGAGGTTCAGATCTCTTTGAGTTCCAATGGAGATGCGGGATATGGCTATACAGATAGCGATGGCGTTTTTGAGGGCTACGTTCCTAAGGATGAAGAATTAACCATAACGGTTTACGATGACTGCGGCGCTATAATACATGTAGGTCAGATTGGGCCATTCTCAGAGGATGCTGTAATTCCTAACATTGTTATTACAAACACTTCTACTAACTTCCTGACAATAACTGGAATACTGACAGACTGTAATAATGAGATAGAGTCAAACGGATACGTCTCTGTTGAAAATGGTGGATTTACATTTAACTATATTGATGTGAATGTGGATGGGAATTTCAATAGCACGATAAGTGTTTGCGATCAAATGCAACTATCGATTTCTGGTGTTAGTAGTAACCCATTTTCGCAAGGGACGACTACGGTGCATGATGTTTCGGGACTTACGGAGTTGAATGTAGGGACCTTGATTACTTGCTGGTAGTGGAGTAGGGGCGAGAGACTTATTGATTTTGAATTTAAATTACCTAATGGCAGTTGTTTTGTCATTGGGTAATTTTGTTTGAGGGAATTGTTTTAGTGGGTGTGTTGTTATTCGATTTGAGG
>JBGCDT010000153.1:0-3142 GCA_045105695.1 Saprospiraceae bacterium
TAATTGAATGGCTTTTATGATATCTACCTCTCCGAGCAAAGCAGGCATTTTTTTGATGGATTCTATTTTTACTTCTACTACACCCATACTGGTAGATTCTACATTTCGGACTTCTTTTTCTTTTTCAGCAGAGACAACTACTTCGCCTAATGTTTTTGTGTCGGCAGCTAATTCGATGTCTTGTCGGATATCCTTGGTTAGATCTATTTTTAATATTTGCTCTGCGTATCCGACGTAGGAAATACTAATTTCATAATTACCTTCAGGTAAAGTGAGTGAATAAAATCCGTAGACGTTGGTGACTGTTCCTTGGCCGGAAGAAGGTTCAAAAATAGTGACACTGATAAGGTCTTCCCCTGTTCCCGCATCTGTGATTTGACCACTAAGTGTGTGTTTGTTTTGCTGTGCAAAAACATTCAGCGACAGTAAACTGCTTAGTAAAAGAATTGCAATTAGTTTGTATTTCATTTTTTAATTAATTTAATGGCATAGGAATATCTGTTGTCATTTGGTTGAATGACAATAATAATTTTATAAATTTTTTATTATTAAATTATACTAGCGGTGAGAAATAAAGTATTGATTTTAGAAACCGTAATAAATTCCGATTTCGTGTCTGGAAAGCAATAGTTCTGTGAAGTCTAATTTCGTACTGAAGCCTAAATTAAATCGATTGGTAATATGGTATTTTACACCTGCTCCTAAATAAAGGCTGAAGCCAAATTCAGAATCATTTATTGATTCAAAGTTAAGTGGTTCTGAAACTAAATCCTCGTCTTTATAAACTTCGATATTTACATCTTTTATCGTTCCATGAAAATAATCCAGGCCAGCTCCTGCATGAATAATTCCTTCCCATCTCCTTTTTCCAAAGTGATAATTAAATAAAACAGGAATTTGAATCAGCCGTAAATCTATCGGTACAAATCCTTTAACTGTTATAGTATCACCGTTCATTAAGTTAGCATCAGGCCTAAAGACAACCGATACATCACTGCTTTCGTCATCAATAGTTACCGTGCCAGTGGTCGAACTTTCTCTGATGAGCTCTCGAATATCTGCTTCTGAATTAGACATTATATATTCTTCTTCTGTGGAAAAATTAAAATCTAATTTTAACTGGGCCAGTGAAATTCCCGAACTTAAACTAAAACGACGATCAAAACGACGCATCACAGGAATATTGATATTTCTGTATTTAATACCTAAATTATATTCTTCTCCCTCTTCTAAATCCCCATCTTCTACAACCCATTTTGGATTAATTACAAATGGAGAGTGAGATATTCCAATTTCCCAGCGAGGGCGATTTCGCCATTGTTTTGCTGGATGAATAATCATCTTTTCTGCTGCATCTTTTTCCTCTTCTTTAAGAGTTAATGACAATGTTGGAAAATTGCTTAACACTAAAATATTATTATTGTCAATCGTAAGTTCGTTAGATTTAATTTCTAATTTATTATTTTTAGATTTTATTAGTTCATTAGCTTTTATGACAGGTTTTGTTTTTAGATTTTCTAAAAGAAATTCAGAAACACTTGTACTCGTATTTTTAATTGAGTTTACTTTATTTGATAATTTAGGTGGTTCTATGTAAGATGCATTATTTAGTAAATCTGAATGGTTTGCTATTGATAAATTAGATTTCGTTAATTCTTCTTTTGGCAACTCTAAATTATTATTAGTAATTCTTTCTTCACTAATTATTGATCTAGTAGCCACGTCTTTACTATTGAAGTTATAGGTCGGGCTTTCGTTTTTAATAATTTCTTTGTGTACAACCTGTGCAGCATTATTAGTTCCTAAACTAAAGACATAAAATAAAATACTCGTTAATAACACTGCTGTCCCACCTCCAAGGAAGAACCAAAAGAACGGCCTTCTCTTTTTTTCTTTCTTTGGAAAATGAACCTTAGCTGTGTTCCAAAGATCGTCTGATGGAACGTTCCATACTTCTTCCTCTACAGCTTTACCCTGTAGTCTTTTGCGGAAGAATTTTTCTATGTTGTCTTTTGGATTCATCCTTTAACTATTAGTTCTTTTTTTTTGCCCATCAACTGAAATTCAATTTTGCCTCGAAGCATCTTCTTCGCTTTAAATAATTGAGATTTAGAAGTCCCTTCTGATATATTCAATTCTGTAGCGATCTCTTTATGACTATACCCTTCGAGTACATACATATTAAAAACAAGTCGATAACCAATTGGCAGTTCTTGAATGATACTGGTCAGTTCTTTAGCAGCCAAATGGTCATAAACGGTTTCTTGTTCGTCTGGAGCTTCCTGGACCTCTTCAATATTGGTAATGGCCTGGTGCCAATTGTTTTTCTTCAAATACCTCAGAGCGGCATGCGACATAAGTCGTGAAGACCAAGTCTCAAAACCAGAGCGTGTTTCATCAAACTGGTGTAAATCTTTATACACCCGAATCAAGCCCTCTTGAAAGATATCATCTGCCTCATACTTGTTTTTTCCATATCGTAAGCAGAGCATATACCACTTTGAGCGGTACCGTAGGTACAACTCTCGCTGAGATTCTTCGATCCCTTCGATGCTTTCTGTTATTATGGTTTGGAGTGTTTTCAAGTTATTCAATTTGATATTCTGCTTCTATATGGACTGGGTTTGATTAAAAGGTTGCCTGGGCGGGTGAAATTTTTGAAATGTTGTACTTGTTCTTCTCCCTCTGAGTTTTGAGTAAGAGGAACGCGGATTTTATGGATGATGCGGATTTGAACAGATTTTTTAACAAGTTAATCAAAAACTATATCTGTGAAAATCCATAAAATCTGCGTCATCCGTGTTCTTCTTAAAGCCTCAATCAATTATGGCCACTTGCTTAAATATTTTCACTATTTCTTAACACTTACATAATAAAACAATGATCTACTTACGTTTCATCAATCATATTACAAATTACAAATAAAACGACAGCCCATAAATTAAATCATTTACACCAATTTGATTTGTTAACCAGGAAGCTTCTTCAGCTTCTCTAAACCGCTGTCTTTATGAAAACATCCATCTCGTTATTTCTACTTCCAATCACTATGTTATTTTTCTTTACCGCTTGCCAGCAAGACCAAGCTTTTGAAGAGCCAGTGGAAACTGCACTATTACCCGAAACCAAAGCTTATGCAAAT
>JBGCDT010000154.1:0-2772 GCA_045105695.1 Saprospiraceae bacterium
TTGGAACCAGTGACCAGTTTAATATGTCCGGTCACGGGGGAATGAAAATCATTGGTAATCCGCTTGTCCGCAGCGATGAGCGGGTGGCCTAGTGCTGTGGCATTCAGTTGTTGTTCCTCCTGAATTTTGGGCATGACCCAATCTGGATTATTATACCAAAGCGTTCCAAAACTACTCAGTGCTTCAAACTCTTTCAGCGCATCAAACCACTGTGGCATCAGCTCGCGCCACTCTTTTTTCCAGATTTCTAAATGCCGAACATAACGCAAATCCCAAAGCATGGAGATGTTCAGTAAAATAGCAAAAGGGTTGTATCGCACATTCAATTGCCGAATCAAATAAGACAATCTGTTGATCGCCTGAGAAGCGACTTTTTCATTTCTAACAAACTGCTTACGTAACTCCACCAAACGAGGCGACGTGAAATCCCCCTGCTCCACATGAGCCATCAATTTTCCGTAAACGGACAACATCTTCTCCGCATTCGTCGTGCGCAAATGTGTTTCATTGACTTGATCCAAATACTTTTTCAAAATCCATCCAGGGAATATCAGGAACAACAAACCGGCTTGCCAAGGGATGTGAAACACGCTCAGGTAAATCGCCAAGGCAATCCACAGCGGCATAATGTACATGGACAAGACAAGCATTTTATTATCTTTTACATAAACCGGATCGTTCAGCCATTCCTTCAAAATTTCGACATGTTCCAATTGGTCGGAAGCAGTAGCTCCGTAGGCTTGGAAGTTTTGACGCCAGTCTAACTTTTCTTTTAGTTCGCCAATAGCTGTTTGTCTTTCGACCAATTCAGGCGTTGGAGCTGGTGCTAAAAGCATCTTCGCCAATGCTTCTTTTCCGATGGCCGTGGAAGCTCTGCAAGTATATTGAAAAAAGGAATAAGGACCGAAGAGGTCCATGTCAATGCTATTCGCATGTTGTGGATCTTGGAACTGTGTACCTGGGTCGAAGCCCGACCAATCCATGTTGTGCGCAGCAATTTCCTTTCGGTTAATTTCACTGAGCTTTCTATGATGCCGCTGCTGTCGCTGAATGTCCTGGTGCCAGTTCACAAATTTTGAGAAGGCTAAAAGGAAGAGAACAATAGCAGCAACGCCAGCAATAATGTGTTGCGAAAACGCAAAAATGATAATGCCTACTGCCGCTATAAACGCAACGAGTCGAACAAAAGAGAAGCGAGCGTATTTCGCTTTTAGTGTCTGCGCGGTAGCTAGAAATTAAGCTGCGCGGTTTTCGTATATTTGCAATCTTTTCATACTTTGCCAAAAATAGGTTTTACAACATTAGTTCCCCAAAATATCAGCATCAATCGTGAAAAATCAAAACACGAAAATCATATTTGGACTGAAAGTCCGCCAGTTCCGACTGAATAAAGGATTGCTTTTCGACGACTTGAAAAAGCGTTCGGGAATCTCTGCGTCCTATCTGAATGAAATTGAGAAAGGAAAGAAATACCCAAAGGCGGAAAAGATGCAAGCCCTTGCGGATGCGCTGGAGGTGTCGATTGAAGAATTACAATCTGAGGAATTGAGTGGTGCACTGGCTCCTGTCGGGAAATTATTGAAGTCGAACTTTCTAAGTGAGTTGCCGCTGGATTTGTTTGGAATTGAGTTGTCCAAAGTTGTTCAGATTATTGCCAGCGCACCAAAGCATGTTGGGGCTTTCATTTCCACGCTGGTAGAACTTGGTCGGAACTACGCTGTACAAGAAGGCAACTTCTACCACAGAGCGATGCGAGCTTATCAGGAGTTGAATTTGAATTATTTTGAAGACTTGGAAAAAGCGGCTTCTGATTTCATCGACGAGCATCAGCTCACCAGAGGTGGCGCAACGGACCCGGAGCGTTTAGCAGAAATGCTCACTAAAAACCACAACTACAAAATAGATTACAACGGCCTCGAAGCCTACCCTGAGCTACAATTCCTACGCGCTGTTTTTATTCCAAAGAAAAAACGTTTGCTGCTTAACAATAAACTTACAAAAAACCAGCAAGCCTTTCAGATGGCTAAAGAGTTGGGTTATGATTATTTAAAAATCAAAGAACGGTCAAATACTTCTTCACTACTGGAAGTCAAAAATTTTGATTCTGTTTACAACCATTTCAAAGCTTCTTATTTCGCAGCAGCAGTTCTAGTAGATGAAAAATCCTTAGTGAATAATCTCCAAAGCTTTTTACAACGTTCTTCTTGGGATGCAAATGCCTTCAAAGGAATGCTCGATAAATACCAAGCAACGCCTCAGCATTTCCTCCACAGAGTTGTGAGTATGCTACCAAAGCATTTTGATTTATCTAGCATTTATTTACTCCGCTGCATTCAAAACACGAAGAACAAAGATTTTAAAATCGACCGGGAGTTACATCTCAATCACAGTCATCGTCCTCATGGAAATGGTTTGTCTGAGCACTACTGTCGAAGGTGGCAAACCATTCGTTTATCAAAAGCCTTACTGGAAAAAAGCACTACAGATCATTCTGATGTTTTGCTGGATGCGCAGCGCATTCGCTACTATGGTACGGAGGAAGAATACCTGACGATTACTTTTGCACACCCTGCTTATTCTACCGATCATCATCTAGTGAGTATCACCGTAGGTATATTGTTAGATGAGCAAGCGAAGTCGCAGATTGGCTTTTGGAATGATCCAGCGATTCCTTTTGAATTGGTAAATGTGACTTGTGAGCGTTGTCCGATTAAAGATTGTAGAGAGCGGGCGATTTCGCCGAAGGTGATTGAAAAGAAATTAAGAAAGCAG
>JBGCDT010000155.1:0-5018 GCA_045105695.1 Saprospiraceae bacterium
AATCCGACTAGATCTCCATCCATACAATCCTCGTCAATACCGTTGTCTGGAATTTCTATTGCATCAGGATTAATCGCAGGATTCGTATCATCACAATCTGTAGGGACAGCAGAGTATCCATCTGGTGCTACTGTAGTACAACTCATAATAGTTGTGCTATTCAAATCTCCAAAACCATCTGCATCAGCATCTACATAGTAAACAAAACTATCTAAGCCTTCGTCAATGTCTCCATCGCAATTGTTATCTAACTCATCACAAATTTCAGGGGCACCTGGATAAACAGTATCATTGTTATCATCACAGTCTTCGTCAGAATTCGAACCATCCATATCTTCGTCAATGACCTGTGCCGTTCCATCACAATCTTCGTCGATATCATTGTTAGGAATTTCCGTAGCATCTGGGTTAATGTCTGCGTTGGAATCATCGCAATCATCTCCGTTTACAGCGTAACCAATTGGGACGACTGTCCAACAAGTATCCACACTTGAATCAGGATTACCAAAACCATCTTCGTCCATATCGACATAGTAAACGAATTGATCTAAACCATTGTCAATCTCGCCATCACAATCATTATCAATACCATCACAAATCTCAGTAGCGTCTGGATTAATGTCAGGATTTGTATCATCACAATCTTCAAAATCAAAGAAGCCATCCATATCCTCATCAGCAAATGACTGAGCCGTTCCGTCACAATCTTCATCAACATTATTACCAGTAATCTCCATAGCATCTGGATTGATGTTTTGATTCGTATCATCACAATCATCGCTATTTGCTACATAGCCCATTGGAGGAGGCATCATCATACAAGAATCAAGAGGAGCATTTGCGTCTCCAAAGCCATCCATGTCAGCGTCAGCAAAATAGATAGTGGTCGGTAAACCTTCGTCTGTGTTTCCATCGCAATTATTATCGATACCATCACAAGTTTCAGGAGCATCAGGATTGATATCAGAATCGTCATCATTACAATCATCAAAGTTTGCAACGTAACCTGGATCAGGTACTAGTGAACAAGAGTTGATCGTCAAATTCAAACTTCCATAACCATCGCCATCTGCATCGATATAGTAAACAGTGAAAGTAAGTCCTTCATCTGTTTCACCATTGCAATCATTGTCAAAGCCGTCACAGATTTCAGGAGCATTTGGATAAACCGCTGTATTCTCATCATCACAATCTCCTAGAGAAACAACATATCCGTCAGGTTCTGTACTACTACAGGTAGTAAGGAAAACAGTATCATTTCCAAAGCCATCTTCATCCAAATCTAAGTAATAAGTAAAGTCTGGTAAGCCTTCGTCGGTATTTCCATCGCAGTTGTTATCCACTCCGTCGCAAACTTCAGGAGCATCTGGATTGATCGCAGGGTTGGAATCATCACAGTCTGTTGAGTCTATGGAATAGCCTGCTGTTATTGGACTGCAAGTAACAATGAAGCTATCAGGAATTCCGAAGCCATCCATATCCGCATCCAGATAATAAGTACTCGCAGCAAAACCTTCGTCAATATTTCCATCGCAGTTATTATCTACTCCGTCGCAAATTTCTGTTGCATCTGTGTTAATCATAGGGTTGGTATCGTCACAATCGACACTGGAATTAAATCCATCCTCATCTTCATCAATGACTAGTGTGATTCCATCACAGTTTTCATCAACATCATTATTCGGGATTTCAGGTTCACCTGGGCTGATCGTAGGATCATTATCATCGCAATCATAAAGGGCTGGACTTCCATCCATGTCCATATCTACCAATTCCAAATTGTTCGTTACTAGAGCGATGTCGTTTTCATCACCAGCGTTGTAGGTAATGTATAAATCAACCCCATTAAAGTTGATTACAGCACCTTCTGGCAAACCAACAAACGACTCCTGATCAGCTGCAGGAGCACCTACCTCATTATCAAGAATTAAGAAAACATCACCAGCTTGAGGCACATAAGATCCTTGCAAAACTAAAGTAGTAGTATCTAGATCAATACCTCCACTTGTAACAAAAACCTGATCGTATTCTCCAATTGTATCCCCCTCGATATCAAGTATTAAAGTGTTCGTACTAAAGTTTAACCCTTGGCTAAACTCGATTGGTTCATCAGTATCATAAACAGAAACAGTTCCTCCTGAAGCATGAATTAAATGTTCTGTTTTAAACCTACCACTGGCCCATAGCAGACCATTATTAGTGAATTTACCCGCAGTGGAAGTGAAAGCATCAGCCTCATGGCCAAAAGAAATCAAAGTCCCATTATTATTCATATCCAAATCTCCAATGAGGCGAATACCATTATTTCCAGTGTTGGTAATTGTCATCGTACCATTATTAGTAATCATTGACCCAGCATCAGCGACAGTCCCGCTACCATTGATTCCATTGCTCATAGAACCTTCGATAATAACAATACCATCATTGAGCCAGCTACTGCCAATTTCTGCTCCGTCTCCGGTTGCATTGTAAGAAGCTAAAACACCAGTACTCGTCACATGTACGAAGCAATATTCATTGAGATCTAGTCCGTCTCCATTTGGATTAGAAATAGTTAGAACACCATTTACAATCAAAGTCGTCACAGTGTCTACAGCTCCTTCCAGGCGAAATCCATCCGAACCAGAGGATCCACCTCCAATTGTTTGAAGTGTATCACCAGCGGCAATCTCTAGATGCGCACCATTTCGGAGAATGACAGATTCTACAACGGTCATTTGATTTGCATTCAAGAGTACCGTGTCTTCCAAAGGAATGATGACATCACTATGCAAGTTGGGGATGGTATCGCCCGACCAGTTGGCCGCTGTAGTCCAAAGGTTATCTCCAGCTTCTCCATCCCAGATTAAAACATCGGTTACACCAGCTGGAGAATTTGCAGGAGTATTGTTAGCATGGAGCGATAAGGCCGCTAATAAATAGAATAAAAAATTCATAAAGGTTTGTAATTTTAGTTCTTGGAAAAATGTTGGTTGAATAACTCAGATACAAATAATCCTCTAAAACCCTTGTTGAAAACGGTAATAGAAAAAGATGTTGAATACAATGTTCGTATTCAGAAGTTATTGGAAGAAAGTTAGAGCTTCAAACATATATAAAACAAATTTAATACCATAGAAATAGGTGACGAACCTTAACTTTCTGTTGATACACTTTGTAAGGGCTTCAATCGTTTGTAATTCGGTAACTTTTGTAAATTGGTACTCTTTTAGGGAGTTTTATTAGAATCAAGCTGATTTATAGAGATACAAGAATTAATATTAGCTTTTGGATTCTCAAAATTACCGCACTAACTAAAATACTTAATCGCTTTAAACTAAAAAATTATGAGAAATTTAATACTTGCCGCAATAGCTTTGCTTTGCTTTCAAACCGCACAAGCTCAATTCTCTTCAACCAAAAAAGATGGTCTTACTATTATAGTAACTGATGGAACAGATGTAGGTAAAAACAGTACGCTACAACCGCCCGACAGTACGACTAATCTATTAGATCCTATTCGTTCACTCGGCATGTCAGATGCCATACAGGCTGCGGCTTTCATTGATCGTCCGTCCTACGGATTAGCAGGTTTTCTATTGGTATTTTGTGTCAATGATTCCATTGGAGGAAACCAAGGAAGGCTCTTCGTGAATGGCGAAATGTACAAAGGAATATATCGTCTGATTCGTCAGAAGATCAGCTTAGAAGAACAGATACCAGATAATATGTTGCCCTATAAATTAAGTGGTACTGTATTTTTCCTTGGTGTTTCCTAAACGTAAAAATAACTCTGGCCAATAGAAGGCATTAAAATCCGCAAGTCATTTATCTGGCTTGCGGATTTTTTGTTTACGCCCAGTACGAAATGAGTATTTTGCTTACATTAGCCAAATGCTTCACAACCACGAAAAAAATACAGAGGCTCTAAACATGCGCAAGCTTCTAGATGCTGAACGAGCGCATATGGTTAAGCGCAGAGAGGAGACTGGAAAAAGTAGTGACCTAGATTCAGACTCGCTGGGGATTGCTTTGTCAGGAGGTGGGATACGCTCCGCTACCATTTGCCTGGGAATCATGGAAGAGTTGAATAAAAGGGGCTTAATTCAGCAAGCGGATTATCTTAGCTCAGTTTCTGGAGGTGGTTATCTGGCTTCTTATATTCATAGTGCCTTACAGGTCAAATTAAGCGATACCGATAACATAGGAGAGACTCGACCTGAAGATGCTTTTGATGAACTTTTCAGCGAAAGCGATAAGAAACATTTTATGAAGTACAGAGAATATCTGTATGTATGGCGAGGTAAAAGTATCCAGCGGATTTTCAGTAATATCTATCTATTCATAGTCGCTTTGCTTAGTACATTCCTTCATAGTCTATGGTTCATTGCACCATTGATCTATCGATGGATTGTTTATCAAAATGATTTTATGACTGGTAAAGCTGCCTGGTTTCATTTTATAGTGATGGTAGCAATAGGATTGTTTTTTGGCTTTTTGCTAAAGCCCAATTATACCTCTCCTCATCGATTCTATAAACGACGTTTGAAAAAAGCTTATCTGATCTATGGTTCTAATTTAAAATTATGGCAACTCGATAGACCAGAGGCTCCATATCCCATCTTGAATGCCAATGTCAGCGTTGACTATGACAAATACGATAAGCTCAAAGATGTTTCCTACAGAGGGCCGATTAAGTCTAACTACTTCATATTCACGCCCTTGTACAGTGGAAGTCAGGTTACCAACTTTACTAAAAGTGATAGTAAAACTTATAAACCCATCACATTAGCTACTGCGATGGCTACAAGTGCAGCTGCTGTAAATACCTTTATGGGAAACTTTAAACTTCCCTTTATCGCACGTCAGATCATGGCTATTCTAAACCTTAGAACAGGTATTCTAGCTCCAAACCCACAATACAGTAAAAGCTATCCAAGCTTCTGGCCTTACTATACTTGGTTGGAGGTTATGGGTAATTCAGACACGACAAAGAACTATGTTCAGGTCTCTGATGGAGGGCATGTCGAGAACCGGGG
>JBGCDT010000156.1:0-9437 GCA_045105695.1 Saprospiraceae bacterium
CAGTTCAAGGTGATTACCGAATCCTTTGTTTTAGTAGATAATAAAATCATAGAAGTCGATCCGCTAGGCGCAGGCTCTTCTAATATGGATCATTTTATTACAAAACTTTTCCGTGCGGACCTGCCGATATATCTGTCCTTGTTGTTTTCTAATTTGGATCAAATAAAAGTTTCCTTTGAGAACTATAAATTCGTTGTAACACGAGAAGAAAAAGTACTAGCAAGACCTTGTTTGTTTTTTGAAAAGATAGATGAAAACAATGCACTTTATCTGCGCGTCGGACAGTCTTTACCAGGTTTAGACATTGAAGCTTTACAGCAATTTGAACTCTATCGTTTCGCAGAAATCAACGACCTTGAAAAAATAATAACCATCAAGCTCATTGATCAGGAGCCTACTGAAAACTACGTTCAGGAAATTGGTAAACTACTAAAACGCAACCATCCTAAAAAGAAAAAATCAGAGCAGGAAGAAATTTTCCTCGACGGACAACTCTTCATTATTCCTGAAGAAACAGCTTCCAATTTCATCTACGGCGAGTTGCCAAACCTCCTAATGCGCTACCTCATCTTCGGCGCAGAAAAACTGAAGACTTATAAAATAAGTACTAAAGCTCCAAAGCTAAAAATGAGCCTTGGCCACAACATTGATTTCTTCGAAGGGGATGTAGCACTGGATTTTGGCGGTGACCAAATCAACATTTTTGATGCCATCAGCCAATATAAAAAACAACGTTATATTCAACTGAGTGATGGAAGTCATGCTCTCCTCAACGAGCAATACGTCAAACGTCTGGAACGTCTTTTCAAAAAAGCAAAAGGTAAAAAAGCAGAGCTCTCCTTTTTCGATTTGCCAATGGCGGAGGACCTCATCAATGAAGTAGCGGACCAAAAAGTATTCGAACAATCGAGATCCATCTACGAAGGATTTAATCAGCTGAATGATAGAAAAGTAACGATTCCAAAAATCAATGCGGAACTTCGTCCCTATCAAAAGCAAGGTTATAAATGGCTCGACTATCTGAGAGAACATCAGCTCGGTGGTTGCCTAGCGGATGACATGGGTTTGGGAAAAACAATTCAGACCATCGCACTACTGGCGGCGGATTATCCAGCTTTGGAAAAACCGACGTTGATTGTGATGCCTAAGAGTTTGTTGTACAACTGGGAGAAGGAGGTCGCTAAATTTGCACCTGATATTAAGACGCACATTTTTTATGGTAATAACCGGAATCTTACAGAAGCTAAAAGTGCTAATCTGATTCTGACCACTTACGCCATTATGCGTAACGAAATTGAGCGGCTGAAAGAAGAAGAATTCCATTATATCATTTTGGATGAATCCCAAAATATTAAAAATCTGAAAGCGCAAACGACACAGGCCGCACTCATGCTAAGGTCTGATCATCGACTCGCTCTGTCGGGTACACCGATTGAAAACAACTTAGGTGAATTGTACTCACTCTTCCGTTTTTTGAATCCTAGAATGTTCGGTAGTACAACTCGTTTCAACGAAGATTTCCTATCTCCCATTCAAAGAGATAACAATAAAGAAACCATGGCGGCTTTGCGCCAAAAAATTTATCCTTATGTGCTTCGTCGTTTGAAAAAAGATGTACTGGATGACCTGCCTGATAAGATCGAACAAGTTCTTACGGTCGAGATGAATCCAGGTCAACATAAGTTGTATCATCAGCGACGGTCATTTTATGAAGTAGCCATTCAGCAGCAAATAGCCGCTAAAGGAATCGAGTCATCTCAGTTCTTTATTTTCCAGGCACTCAATGAGTTACGACAAATTGCTACAGTTCCAGAAGCAGTGTCTGAAGGTAGAGTGGCTTCTGCTAAATTGGAATTGCTTACAGAGCAACTTTTCGATGCAATCGCTAACGGTCATAAGGTTCTGATCTTTGTCAACTTCCTCGCAGCCATAGAAAGCATTAGTAAAGTACTGATGGATATGAACGTGGATTTTGTCAGTATGACGGGGGCGACTCGTGACCGACAGAGCTTGGTCAACCGCTTCCAAAACGAACCTGAATGCAAGGTCTTTTTAATGACTTTAAAAACAGGAGGTGTTGGTCTGAACCTAACCGCTGCGGATACCATATTCATCTACGACCCTTGGTGGAATAAGGCCGCTGAAAACCAAGCCATTGACCGGGCACATCGTATTGGGCAGCTAAACAAAGTATTGGCCTATAAACTGATCTCTGCTGGAACGATCGAAGAGAAGATTCTGAAATTACAGAATTTGAAAAACGAGTTGTTCGATAACGTAATCGCTTCCGACAGTGCTTCTCTGAAATCGCTCTCGGTAGATGATATTGATTTACTCCTAAAAGGCTAATACCAAAAGAACATGACTTTAGATCAAACCATAGAAGCGTTCATTTCTGCAATGCAAGAATTCACGAAAGCGGAATTGGATAAACGCCTGCGCCCATTAGCTATCGAGTTTTTGAAAAAGCATAATGAGCTGGTAGAAAGCGAAGGCCTTGACCTTGCAGATTATGTAGCCTTGGGAGATAAAAAATCTAAGACCAAGGCAGAGCTCATCAAATTGGTGACCTTACCTTTTCTCAGTAGAAAGATGTACACAGCTTGGCAAGATATGCTGACTCCAGTTGTAAAATCGGTTTGGGATACTTTGATTTTTGAAAAGCATTTACATGAAACGGAGATCGAAGAAAAATTTGAAATAAACATCACCGTAAAAAAAGATCGCTACTGGTATGGGAACTTAATGGATCGATTGGTTCCTGATTTTCAAATGTTCCAAGCGCAGAAAGTAGGGACTTGGAATAATGTGAGCATCGGACTTACACTACCTCATGAGCTACGGGTTTTATTGAAAGGCTATTATGATCCTCCAAAGGAAGCAATAATAGATTTGCTACAAGAGATTCCAGAAACGGAGTTTGTTTACGAAAATGGAGATCGAACCATCCTTTCGGAAATTAGTAGAATTTATCTTTATCAGGAACAGGCACAAATTCCGGTGACGGGTAAAAATCGTCCAAAGTTTACCTCTCTTGGTAAGATGAAAAAAACATTGAACATAAGAACGTTTTTCGAAAGGGACGAAAAAGACAAGAAGTTGCGTATCCTTAGAACCAATATTCTATCTGCCTTGGTTGTACATATTAACTCTAGAAACGAAAACGACTGGCTGAAATTTTTGCAAGAAAAAATGATGTACCACAGTGTTCTTAATGAATGTGATACGCCCGCCGTTTTGCTCAATGATCTAAAAGGCATGGGCCATATTGACAGGCACTACCTAGCGGGTATAGAACCTTATTACTTTCAGTTCATCAAAGCAACTGTTTCAAAGGCTCATGAGGATAGTCCTTATAGTTGGATCGGTTTCGAGAATTTCTATCAATTGGCTCGCTTCAATTTGATGCCGATGGAACCGATCTCTAGTTGGGTGGCTGGAGATAAATTGTACTTTGATTACGAAGACGAAGTTGATACAGGAAGCTTTACTTATCGAGAAACCCGACATTGGATTACAGAAAAATTATATCATAGAGCCATTGGGATTCCTTATCTAAAGGCAACGTTTTTTATGTATGCTGCTATAGGTGCTTTCGATCTGGCTTACGATCGACCTGATCGATCAGTTGTTGGAAAAACCTGTTACTCCGCTTACGATGGCTTACGTTATTTTAGGTTAACTAAGTTAGGAGCTTACCTTTTCGATATTATAGATAACTATGATGTAGAAGCATTGTTAGAAGATAAAAGTATAACGCTCTCACCAGATGCACTTACGATAACAGTCGGCACTTCTGACAACGCTATGGCTTTCACTTTGAAGCCATATACTCGACAACTTGGTCCGAATCGCTACGCCACAGATAGCCAGACCTTTCTACAAGGGATTCATTCCAAACCAGAACTAGCGAAGAAAATAAAGATGTTCAAAGAAGTTACTGGTTCTAGCTTTCCACCGAACTGGGAAGCTTTCTTCGAGGAACTCAATCAAAAGGTAGACCCTTTCGAGCCTTTGAAAGAACAGATGATTTTGTACAAGCTACCAAAAGACAATCGTCCGCTGATGCAATTGATTGCGCAGGATAAATTATTGAAGCAGTTTGTTTTGAAAGCGGAGGGCTACCATATTATTTTTCCAAAATCGAAGATGGCTGCATTCAAGAAGCGGTTGGCGGAGTTTGGGTATTTGGTTACTTAAGATTTTCTACTCCGTTATTTTTACAAAGCGTTCTGAGATAATATTATTATTGATTTTCATTTGTACAAAATAATGTCCTGTTTCAAATGCTGAAATATCAACTCTAGTAGATTCTAAACCAGCAGAAATATAAAACCGACTTACTTCCTTGCCTACAATGTTATAGATAATTCCTAATGAGCTTTCCTGTTTTGATTTAGTTACTTTTACATTGATGGTACTTCTGGAGATGGTTGGAATAATACTGAGCAAGGGATTGTTCATTAGTGCCGATATGGCAACTGCCTTGCTGTAAGAGTATGCTCCGTCAAAATCCACTTGCTTGAGCCTATAATATATTATTGATGCTTCTGGTCTATCATCATTAAATTTATAGTCAATTCTTTCAAAACTATTTCCTGCACCTTCAACTACTTCTAGGACAAAGAATTCTTTTCCATCCAGGCTTTTTTCTAATACAAAATGACTGTTATTACTCTCGCTCAAGGTTGCCCAATTTAGTGTTGTAACATTGTGTACACGTTTTGCTGAAAAATATAATAATTCAATAGGAAGATTTACAAAAGCTACATTTATACAATTCGTCTGACAATCAAAAAGAGCACAACCCGTAAGCCCAGTACAGGAACACCCTGAGTTCAAACCATCCAAAGCTCCCATGTCGGTGACGTTTCCACCTCCCAAAACGCTAGTCGCATTACCCGAACTAGCAGTAGCTGCGGCAATGTAAAAATCAGTAGTTATTACGTTAGAAGGTATTCCTACATGAGAGAGCAGCATTGGAAATGTAATGAACTGAGGATCAGATGTAGCGCAATTCCCCGAAGAAGCAGCGCAAGCCTCTTGTACATCACCAATAGCAATGCATTGGCTACAGATGATCGAATTAAACGCTGTGCTACCATCTACATCGTAAATACTTATTCCTTTTTTTCCTCCTGCATTTGCAAACTGAACCTCTCTTTCAAAACCCATATTTCCACAGATACTGTTGACGTCCACCGATGCTCCATAAGTTCCATCTGTATCAATAAGGAAATTATAGCCAAAATTCCCGTTTGGCGATTGAGCTAGTCGAAATCGGAAAAGAATGTATTCGTCCCCACTAGTTGGAGTGAGCGGAGTAGGGTCTACGATGTTATAGTATGCGAAATCTCCGCCATCGCCATCTTGTATTAAATCAGAGTTTCCACAGTTAGGAGTAATATCGGAATCAATTTCACTAACGTCTTGAACTTCTACCCAGCCCGTAACACTAGTTGGAATAATTTCAAATTCAATTCTCTCTGTGGTTCCACTAGTGAAAGATGCGCCGGTTTCTGTAATCCAGCCATCTCCGTCG
Source organism: Saprospiraceae bacterium (assembly GCA_045105695.1). GTDB lineage: Bacteria > Bacteroidota > Bacteroidia > Chitinophagales > Saprospiraceae > CALGLS01. The sequence continues at coordinate 5,543 of JBGCDT010000156.1, forward strand.
GGATCTAGCATCGCATCATAGGTTGTGCTAGAATGTGAACTCGTTATCACACCTGAGGTGCATTGAGCTATAATTAAATTAATTTGAAAGAAAGAAAAGTAACAAACCCAGATCAGGGTTGTCAAAGAAGTTCCGCGGCTAATCATCTACAGGAGGTTTTGGTAGTTAGTGTGTTTATGTTTCTTGCTAGATTGACTGATGTTTCAAACCATCTTATCAAATTAGCTTACTACTTCTTTTCTCCAAAAATATGCCATTAGAAAAATAAATTAACTCAATTGTAAATGTAAAATAAATGTAGTTCGGTTATTTTTTTTATAAATTAATTACAGCTTTTTTACTAAAAATAGGGGATGTAGAATATCTCTAATATATGTTATTCCACACAATTAATCTGCGGTTAATAACTTATCCTGAAAACGAAAAATGACTTTGTCGATTAAAATCGACAAAGTCATTTCCTATACTTTTTTTCTTAAATTATTTTTATTAATACGGTTCGTTCTGCTCGAGGTTCGGATTCGCCAAAAGATCAGAAGCAGGAAGCGGGAAGAAATCGCGTTTTGCCTCTGTCGTCATTCCTTCTTTCACACCACCCTTCCAAGGCCAGATTCCTGATGTAGAAAACTGTTCGAAACGAATTAGGTCAATTCTTCTAGTTCCCTCCCAGTACATTTCTCGAGAACGTTCATCGAGAATGAAAGGCAGATCAACTTCTTCCATAGTTACCTGACCAGCAGGATCATTATCATAAGCTCTGTTTCTTAAGTCGTTGATGTAGCCAATTGCTTCTCCCATGTCTCCACCTGTACCTCCACGAAGGATGGCTTCTGCATACATAAGGTAAGCATCACCTAAACGGAACATTGGATAGTCAATATCTGCGTGAGTAAGGTCAGATCCAGGAGTTCCATCTCTACTAAGGTTTTTGAATTTTGGAACTGCATATCCTTCTGTGAATTCCAGCAGATCGTCAATTTCTAAAGTTTGTCCATCTGTGTAGAAAATAGCTCGGTTGTCAATATCACCAGTTACATCAGGAAATTTTTCAACCAAAGAAGAAGTCGCACGCATGCCACCCCAACCTCCGGTCACACCATACGTCGCTAGTGTTTCGTCTGCATCATCATCCATTGTTCCGCCCATTGCTCCATGGACTAAGAAAGTAGTTGAACCCCAGTTTTGCGCAAAGCGACCATCTGCTATCAATGGAAAAATAATTTCATTAGAAAGGTGATTATCTGCTAAGAACAAGTGTTGGTATTCTTCATCCAATTGGTAGCCTGCACCAATAACTTTTTTACAGGCATCGATACACTCTGTCCATTTGTCTTGACCGGTTAGGTGGCTGGCATTTAGGTACAACTTCGCTTGTAGCATCCAAAGGGCGCCTTGATCTGCTCTCCCATATTCGTTGGTTCCAGGTGCCGGTAATAAAGATTCGATTTCTTTTAACTCTGATTCTATAAAATCATAGATCTCTTGTGCTGTAGCTTTAGAAGGAAGATCAGTTGATATTTCAGTTACTAAAGGTATACTTCTAAATAAGTCAAGTGCATGCCAGTAAGCCAAGGCACGTAGGAAGCGAGCTTCTGCTTGATAAGCTCTAACCTCGTCCGCATCAGTTCCAGTAATTCCATTTGTACCAAGCTTATCATCTGTAGATTGTCTGATGAAATCGTTTGAGATAGAAACGATTAGAGCGATTCGATAGTAAAGGACACGAACAAACTGATTCTCAGAAGTCCAGGTATGCGTATGCAAATCCTGAATTCCGGCATCTGTCCAGGAGATAACAGTTTCGTCTGTTGTCAACTGTTGTGCTTTCCAGTACACTCGATTGTAACTAGTAAACCCTTCGTCGTTTACAATAGAAATATCTGCGTTTCCAGCAGGGCCGTCCTGACCAGTGTGAGAGAAAGCAGCGTAGTTTTTCGCTAAGTAGGCGCGGTATGCATTGACATCCTTAAAAATTTCATCTTCAGTGAAAGCATCCTCTGGAGCTACGTCCAGATTGGTACAAGACGAACTGAAAAGTAAGGCTAATGCGATTAGTGAATAAAATATATTTTTCATAATAAATTATTTTAGAATTTACTTTAAGTCTGTCAATTAGAAAGAAGCATTGATACCAAAAAGGTAGGTTAGCGAAAACGGGTACACATTGTTATCAATACCCTGACTGTTTAATGCTGCTTCAGGATCAATACCGGAATAGCCAGTGACTACAAACGCATTTTGAACCGTCGTGTAAATTCTCAGGCTTCTCATAAATTTGAATTTATTAAAAGTGTAACCTAGTGAAACATTATCTAACTTCAGAAAAGAGCCATTTTCAACGTAAATATCTGACTTCAATTGACGCTCTTTGAAGTTATTAATAAATGCAGATTCGTGAACGTTGTTTGTGACTTCAGATACCGTCAAGTGATCAAAATATCCAGTAGCAGAAGCTGCATTATTGTAGACATAGTTTCCAATGTTAGCACGGAGTGTGAATGCTAAATCAAAATTGCCATAAGTAATTGTATTGGTCAGACCAAGAATGAAATCAGGGTCTGGACTTTCTCCAACTACTAAATCTTCTTCGTTAATCTGTCCATCTTGGTTTATGTCTTCGTATCGCTCCAAATCGTTTGCTCCAATGACAGGATTACCATTTTCGTCTCGTTTGTGTTTGTACGTTCTGAAAGAATTGATGGGCTCCCCTACTTTTAGAATTTGAATGGTTTGACCAACATCTCCAGAGATCCCTCCGGTTTCGTAGCCACCAAATTCAGGTAAGTTAGAATTATCCAATTTAGTAATTTCGTTTCTGTTGTAAGCTGCAGTGAAACCAACTTCCCAGTCAAATAGCTCACGATCTATCACGTAACTGTTTAATGCCAATTCGATCCCTTCATTTTCCATTTCAGCAATGTTGGTAACAATCTGGTCGCTTAGATTTGTAAATGCTCCCGCTGCTACTCGCGCTAAAAGATCTGTTGTAGTTTTTCGATAAACATCAAGTGTACCTGTGAGTCTATTATTAAAGAACCCAAAATCAAGACCTATGTTTAGTGATCGAGTAGATTCCCATTTTATATCTGGGTCGACACCAACGGCTCTCAATGTATTGACATATTCATCACCGAATTGATACGCAGCATCTCCTGTACCATAGGAGTAGAAAGTGGTATATAGGTAATCATCTATACTCTCTGTTCCGGTAAGTCCATATCCGAGACGGACTTTTAAATCAGAGAAAGTATTTCTAAGACCACTGGCAAAGTCCTCCTGTAAAACTCTCCAGGCGAATGCAGCTGAAGGGAAGTATCCCCAGCGGTTGGCAGGGCCAAAACGAGTAGAACCATCTCTTCGCATGGATAAGGTCAATAAATATTTATCAGCAAGACTATAGTTTACTCTTGCAAAGAAAGAGATCAATCTATTTTCTAAAAATACGGAATCGGGTTTGAGCTCTTCAGTAGGAATACTAAATCCAAACTCATTATCTGCTCTTTCTAAAAACTCCCCTTGAACACCATCTTTGTCTAAGATGAAGTCTTGGTAAGCATGTCCAACCGTTACGTCAAATTTGCTGTTGCCTAACTCTTTTCTGTAAGTTCCATAAGTTTCAATCAGAGTAGAGGTCTTTACTTCTTCTTCTGTTCTCAAGAAACCATTGTTTACACGACCTGCGCCAAAACTTACTTCAGGAGAAGTGAAGTTGGAAAATTCACCAGCTCTGTAATCATAACTGATATTAGACTTCAAAGAAAGCCCATCTAGGAAAGGCATTTTGTACTCCAGTTCCAAATTATTGAGTAAACGATATCCTTCTCCTTCTCGATTGGCTAATTCAATAGCAGCGACAGGATTAGCTACTGAAAGCGGATTGTCCCATTGAAAGTAT
>JBGCDT010000157.1:0-3390 GCA_045105695.1 Saprospiraceae bacterium
TATTACTGAAGCATATCGATTGTATCTCCTATTAATTACACTTGGATTCATTTCTTCCATTCCATCGAAATCGTATGCAATAACTCTATCGAAGGTTAAGGAATCGAATGGTGTAGGATAATCAGACTCAAACTTAAGACCTTTGACTTTTGCCAAAAACTCTTTTAGCTCAGCCTCTTTTAAATAACTCTTTTTTAATTTGTTTTCTATTGGAGATAAAATGCTTCTCGACTCTTTAGAGCTTTTCTCTTTGTTAACATCATTGGTTCCATGATTCTTGTTTCCACAAGAAATAAAGAGAATTAATAGTCCGGTAGCGGTTATCAATAATTTAATTCTCTTCATTTTTTTTACATTAAATACCGCATTTATAGGAAAGGAACGAGAATACTAAAAAGAATGAATTGCACGGCGAGCTGCGCTTAAAAAATTTTGTAACCCGAAGGGTTCCTGTTATCCTGTCTACCTCTCCACCTGTTATCCGCTCTCCTAAAAACCACTACCACCAAATCGGCCGATCATAACTCTTCCCACCATTATCCAACTGATAAATATAATTCCCAGGCGGCAAAAACAAAGGCGCAGGATCAAAGTCAAAGGTATAACTGCCCCGCTCCCGAAATTCATTCATCAACGTTCGCAGCGGCTGCCCCGACTGATCCAAAATGCGCAGTCTAACCGTTCCTCTTCTGAAAATCGAATACTTAATATCAATGTGTCCAGGATTTGTAAGAGACTTGTTATGGCCTAGCAGTGCTGCGGTTTCGTTGGAGCCTATCGGTGCAACGCCCGTTGGGACAAGGCCGTTGATGGTATCCATTTGTTCGCCGATTACAAAATCGGTTACGGTAGGATCTGTACAGAGCCAGTCTTGTAGAATGGTAGCGTAGACGGAGCGGAAGTCCGTAGAGAAACTAGGATCATCACTTGGATCAATACCAGTCAATACGGGCGGCGTTCCATGGAATCCACCTCCCAGATTCGTTCCTCCGAAAAGCATAATTGGTCCTCCCGTTCCGTGGTCTGTTCCTTCTGATCCGTTTTCAAAAATCGTTCTACCGAATTCCGAAAAGGTCATCGTCAGCACTTCATCAGATTTTTCGCTGATGTCTAAATCTTCATAAAAAGTTTTTACTGCTGAAGCAATATTACTTAGTAAAGTACTGTGCAAAGGTTCTTGGTCTGCGTGCGTATCAAAACCGCCAATGGTCACCATGTAAATCTTTGTACCTAAGTTTCCATTAATCAATCGCGCAACAATCGAAAGCTGCTCTGCTAAATCATTGTTTGGAAAATCGACATTGTTTACGCCACTGTTGTAAGCTTCTCGAATGGTTTCTGAATAACGGAAAGCGTTGTTTGCCGTTTGCCGCAAGTAGGTCAACTCCGCATCATTCGCACAAGTCCCTAAGTCGCTACTATTGTATAATTGGCCAGTTGAGGCAATCTGATAAAACTCCGTTGGATTAGAAATCGCCAAAGCCATATTTCCATGATCGGCTCGGAACAACAAATTTGTGGAAACACCAATCTGCAAGGCTGGTGGAATAACCGGTGGCGCTTCTATAAAAGCTGGAAACTCTTGATCTAATTTCCGACCAATCCAACCCGTATCTAAATGCTCATCTGCCGCAGAAGAGGTCGCCCAAATATCCGAAGATCGGAAGTGCGAAAAATCCTGATTTGGATATCCTACATTGTGAATGATTTTCATTCGACCTTCCTGCCACATGGATTGCAGTGGATAGTACATCACGTTCGGCATTCCGAATTGGTCATCAAGTTGAGCGTAATTTCCATTGGTGACGCCGAGCGTTGGACGAATGTTGTAGTACTCATCGTCGTTGTAAGGAATGACGGTATTCAATCCATCGTTACCTCCGTTCAGGCGAATCAAAACCAGCGTTCGATCACAACCATTTGTATCAAGCGCATTGATTAATGACTTTGGTTGAAAAGCCTGTACCATAGATTTTCCTAAAGAAAAACTACTTCCCAAAGCTAAGAGTCCTCCGCTGAAAAGGAAATCTCTACGTGACCATTTCTTATGATCGGCCTTATGTGCGTTCGCTCCATGATCGATGGAAGCTCCGTATCTTTTTTTGACAGCCTTATGGATTGAACGTTCTTTATCGTTGCACATGTTTTAATGATTGAATTTTTAAGGAATGAATGATTGAATGTTCGCTCAGTTCTGTGTTTTTAAGGATTGAATGATTTTTAATACGTAGGCTCCGCGGTTTTAGCGGTCGAAGGCCATTCAATCCTTCCTCCTCTAATTCATTTGAAACTCTGGTAACCGACTCAGGTAGCTCAGCAAATTGATAATCTGATCAGGTGCTGACTCAAAAGTAAGCGACCAAAGGAAAGGGCCACCTGGTTCATAGTAATTGTCGGGATAACCTGCTTTGAGATATTGCACAGCTACGTCTAAATGTTCTTGATCCAATTCTCGATTTATAAATAAGTTGACCACAAATTGAGTAATCAAAACGGTATCACTTTCATTGGTAGGACCTACGCCCAGACGGACGGTTTCTTTCAGTCGCTCTTTTGCTTCATCAGAAAAAGAAAATAAAAATTGATTCATTCGATTCCAACGATTGGTCATGGTGTTTTCATTGACCCAGCTTCGGTAGCCGTCCCATCCAGAGACATCAGTTGGTTCAAAAAGGAGTTGCCCCAAACTTCCACATTCTTCCACCCAATCCCTTAAATCATCATCATCGTAATCTTCTGGGTATTGCAATTCCCCTGCTCTGGCCACGCCCGCATACAAATCAATCGGGCTTTTGATGTGGCCACCAATGAAAGTCAGGTCGAAGAAATGTTCGCTTTTGAAAAGTTGTTTTAGAACGGGGAGGATTTCCCATTTGTGATTTGGATTAGTGAATGTGGCCGCCATTGCATTGATGATGGCAGGATTGACTTCTGGGTAGACGAAGTGTTTGTAGATCTGCTCACATATATAGATAGCAACGAGCTGTTCCCGTTGTGCAAAAATAAGGTCATGGACTTCTTGGTACTTAGCTTCTACCGTAGCAATAGTCTGATCAATTACGTTTGGTGTAGCTTCAATGGTCTGTCCAAAGATGACTTTCTCTTCGTAGTCATGGTCTTCCGGATCGATGAACTCTGGCTCACATTCGTCCTGATCTACTTTCCACCCAGTCAAAGCACGAGCAACATTTATAATGTCTTCTGAGGTATAGCCGTTGTTAGCCCCTAGGGTGAAAAGCTCTAGTAATTCTCTAGCATAATTCTCATTTGGTTCTTCCGCTACATTTACATTTCCATTTAGGTAAACAAGCATAGCTGGCGTCTTTCCGATCTCTTCTACGAACGTTTTGAAATTACCAAAAGCATGAATGTGCAGCAGGTTGTAATAAC
>JBGCDT010000158.1:0-17798 GCA_045105695.1 Saprospiraceae bacterium
ATCTGTTGATCAACCCTTAATAATTATCAAGAATAAAAAAAACGCTCCGACTATCAATAGCCGAAACGTTTTTATTTTTCTTAGCACTTTTGAAGAATGCTAACAATGCTTTTACGAAAAAAGATTATTTAACAATCTTTAGTTCAATTCTTCTATTCTGCGCACGGCCTTCTTCAGTTCCGTTATCTGCAACTGGCTTACCATCTCCGTATCCGAAAGTTGTAATTCTGTTACGATCAATACCGCCCTCACGGACTAAGTATTTAGCAACAGATGATGCTCTATTGTTAGAAAGAGTCAGGTTGTTAGCTGAATCACCAGTGTTATCTGTGTGGCCACCAATTTCAACTTTGATATTTGGATAAGCTTTTAATACCTGAGCTAGGTTCATTACTTCTGTAGCTGTAGTAGGATCGATTTCGGCAGAACCAGTTTTGAAAGTAAGGTTTTGGAAAACAATTGTTTCACCAACCTTTGCTTTTCCACTACCAAGTACATTAGATAGTTTCTCACCAGCAGAACCTGCTGCAAACTTTACGTTGTCTAATGCTTTTTTAGCAGCTTCAGAAACAGTGTTTGCTGCATCACTCAACATATCACCGGTCGCATTAGCTGCGTCTCCGATAGCATCACCAGTAGCGTTAGCTGCATCTCCAACTGCATCCACAGCACCTTCAGCAGTAGCTGCTACAACACTAGCAGCATCGCCAGCAGCATCACCTACTGCATTTGCAGCATCTTTGGTCTTTTCGATGGTTGCGTTTGTTGCATCAGCAATTAGGTTTTCACCACTTGTGAAATATTTATAACCTGCGAAGCAAAGTCCAAGGATCAATGCTAGTGGAAGTATTCTACTTAGCATAGAAGAACCTTCGCTGGCAGCGGCTTTAGCAGTATTAGCTGTACGGTCTATTGCTTCTTTTGCATCAGGGAAACCTGAGAAACCTAAAAGGCTACCCATTCCTGCTGGCATCGCATCTTTCAAGAAAGACTTTTGGCCGCTTAGCATATCCATCAGTCCGCTGGCACCCATTCCTGATTTAGAAACTTGCTTTCCGATCATTCCCATGATCATAGGAGCAGCCATACGAAGGATAGAGCCAGTAGCTCCTTTGTCTAAACCTGTTGAGCGAATGATAAAGTCTGTGATTGCCTGAGTTTTGTTACCCATCAAAAACTGGAGAATAGATCCTCCATTGTTCATCATGCTGTTAGTAGCGTTTCCTCCTCCGAGTAATGCGCCGAGGTTGTCGAACATGCTGCCGTTGTGGCCTCCGCTGCTTAGTAAGTCTAGTATTCCTTTGGCTCCACTTTCAGAAGCCCCTTTTTGAACTACAGAACCCAGAATTGCGGGGAGCGCTGCGCTCATACCTGCCGATGCTTTGGTTTCGTCTGTTCCAAGGAATTTTCCGATTTGAGACATAGCGGCTCCGCCTAGTTGGCTTTGTACCATGTCTAATAGATTAATGGACATAATTTTCTGATTTTGAATTGGTTAAGTTAAAATTAGTATGTTTAAAAAGTTTTGATTCAGTATTAGTGATCTCCCTCAGAGCCATGATACGGTTAGTATGTACTACCCATATTTGATTTTTCGGCTTAGGATATATCAGGAGATTTGATTTGAAAATTTGATGAATCAATCCGTTAATGAATTATAATATAGTGTCAGATTGATTTTGCTTTTTGCAGTTTGGAAGAGTAGTTTATTTGACCTGAATGTTGATGTACGAAAAAAAATATCAGTGTCAACGGCTGCAAGTGTGGGTATTAATTTCTCATTTCGTGTGTAATTCATCACGAATGTAGGCTTTTGAGTCGTTAAAATGTAAAGTTTACGACTGTTTTTTGACCTATGAAGAATAGTAGGTACGGATAAAGTGGATAAACAGTTATTGCTGGGCTGTGAATGTAAATTGACAAAGTTCGTTGGAAAAGCCATGAATTGATTTATCGTTTGTTTGCTTATAGGACGGCTTTTATTGTTGAAGTCACTTAAGCTGTTCGCCAATTTCCCCAATACATGGCCAATAAAAAGGAAGAGATTAAATGCCAAATGCCCCACCAGGCAGCGATCATTGCCATTCCTCCTATGCCTCCAAAAAAATTGAAAATCAGAATCAAGGCTAAGCCAGAGTTCTGAATACCAGTTTCTATTGAAATAGCTTTTGCATCATACTCAGAAAGTCTTCCTGCTTTTGCCAAGCCATAACCCATCATCAGAGCCAAACAATTGTGAACGACCACAAGCAGAAAAACCTTTCCTATGTGCGCCACAATGTTTTCCCAGTTCCCTGCGGAGGCAAATACTACAAAGCTCAGAAAAATGACAATAGATAAAATTCTGACGGGACGATTTATTTTTTTAACTAGATCTGAGAAGTTATGATTCAGGGTCATTCCAATAACCAATGGAATAACAATCAGCGTAATGATGGTACTAAACATATCATAAGCATCTACTTTTAGTTCAGGTGGGAGAGAGGAGGCATCGGGCAACAACCCAGTCCAAAAATAAAAAGTAATAGGAAGTAAAAAGATAGAGGCGAGTGTTACAACTGCGGTCATAGATACAGAAAGTGCAGTATTACCCTTTGCTAGGTGTACCGCAAAATTAGAGACGTTGCCACCTGGACAAACTCCGATGAGTATCATGCCTATGGCCAAACTAGTGGGTGGCTGCATTATGTAGATGAGGGCCAATGTCAAAACCGGTAAGCAGATCAACTGAGAGGTGAGACCTATAGCTCCGGCCTTTGGTTCTGTAAAAACACGTTTGAGGTCACTCATTTTAATGTCCAGTGCTACACCAAACATCAGGAAGGCCAGACAAATGTTTAAAATTTCCAACTGGCTTTCGCTAAAATTGATGCGGACAAGGTCTATATTATCCATTTTGGGAAGGTAAGAAATCTTTAAAGAATCTACGTCACATCAATATGGGTTATGGGGAGATTACGAAAGGCTGATTTGAAACCGTAATTGTAATAATAACGTATTGTTTATTTTTAAATATAATATTCATATTACACTTTTAGAAAACCGTTTATGGCAAAAGTATTCAACTGGGGAATTATAGGACTGGGTAAAATAGCACATCGTTTTGCAGATGACTTGCTGCTTACGCCTGGTGCGCGTTTGCATGGTGTCGTATCTTCTTCTACGGATCGGGCCCGTGAGTTTGCTAATAAATATAAGGTACCTCATGCTTATGGCAATTATGGAGAGATTGTAAATATCCCAAACCTTGACGCGGTCTACATTGCCTCTTCACATACTTCTCATTGCGCGCACACGCTGCTTTGTTTAAAAAATAATATACCAGTGCTGTGCGAAAAGCCATTTGCTATGAATGCGGTAGAGGTAGATCAAATGATCGGACTGGCTCAGCAGAAGCAAACCTTTCTGATGGAAGCCATGTGGACTCGATTTTTACCAACGACTATAAAAGTACTGGAGATGATAGAGGAAGGAATGATCGGAGAGGTTTTGTCCGTCAAGGCAGATTTTGGTTTTCAGGCTCCGTTCTTGCCGGAGCGTCGTTTGTTCAATCAAGACCTTGGAGGAGGAGCCTTGTTAGATGTAGGAATTTATCCAGTGTTTTTATCATTATTGCTTTTGGGGAAACCAGACGCTGTGAAAGCTATGGCGAACATTGGTCCTACGAATGTGGATGAAAATTGTGGAATTATGTTGAGTTATCAAGAGCAGAAAATGGCGATGCTGTATTCTTCAATTATTGCGGATACACCAACGGAAGCTTATGTCTTTGGAGAGAAGGGCTGTATCCGAATCAATCGACGATGGCACGAGGCAACATCTATAACTGTGATGCTACACGGTAAAGACCCTAAGGATTATTTCTTTGAATTCAATAGCACAGGCTACAGATATGAGGCTGAAGAAGTCATGCGATGTGTACGTGAAAATAAAATGGAATCTGATATATTGCCGCTTGGTTTTAGTCGAGACCTTATGGAATTGCTCGATCGAATTCGTTTGGAAGCGGGTATCTTCTATCCAAGGTATGACCAGTTTACAAAAGAAGTATTGACGGAAGGCAGCTCTGGTTTTTCCATGAACTAAGTATTACTTTGCTATTCTAACAATAGTCTTACAACTATCTTCTACTTTTAGGGTACAAAAAAGTCAGACTGCCTTTGCAGCCTGACTCAACAGCCATCTTTCGATGGCTTCTTGTTACTATATACAATAACCCAAACTTTCGGAATTGATCTGCCACATATTAACATGCAGGCAGGGCGACCAATCGAACGAAGGCAGTGACCAGTAAAGGCTAGTATTTGTAAGGTAGATTACTGGTGTGCCAATCACCTCAAAATTATTATAAGAGAGGATTGGTCGAAGAACCAGTTTAAGGGACAATGTTTTTTTGGAGGTAAGATAGGTTTATAGAACTATCTATTTTTAGGGCCAAGATGTTTATCTAATTGATAACGACACAAATATAAGTTGCGTACTTTTAATATCTGTACCACTTATAAGGTAATTATTAGTTATAGTTTTTTTTACTATGAAATGGCGGGGGTATTCGGTTTGTAAGAGGTGACGTATGACTTCCCTACGTCAATTGTAACGGTTTAGGTTATCTACTTTTATAGGAAACTGTTTTTCATCTTTGTATAAAATCATTAAAAATAAGTAATTTATACAGTTACTTAAATATATTAATATTCGTATATTTGGAAATGAGGACCAAAACTTAAGAATGAATAGATTAAAAGACATATTAGAAAAATCCGCTTTTGGGGTCTGTAGTTACCTAGGCCAAAAGATGGGCGTCGCAACCAGCCGGGTGAGGATGTACTTTATCTATATCTCTTTTGGAACATTAGGCTCACCTATTATTTTCTATTTATTTGTAGCCTTTTGGCTAAACGTAAAGAAGTACATTAAACAAAGTAGGGGATTAATGAGCGAGTGATACCTACTGCTGAAAATGAAACTGAACAATATTGGCTCCCATCTTCAGCGCCTGCTGTCGAATTGCCTCCGGGTCATTATGTACTTCCTGATCTTCCCAACCATCTCCTAAATCAGATTCATAACTGTAAAAGCAAACCAGTCTATCCTCATGGAAAATTCCATAACCTTGAGCTGGCTTATCATCGTGTTTATGAATTTTGGGCAAACCATTCTTAAAGGTGAATTTCTGATCATAAATCTCATGACCAAAAGGCAACTCAATAAATTCTGATTCTGGAAACACCTGCTTCATAGCTGTACGCACATAAGGATCCATTCCATAGTTATCATCAATATGGAGAAAACCTCCAGCGATCAAATAATTGCGTAAATTCTCTGCCTCTGCTGCCGAAAAGACCACGTTCCCGTGACCCGTCATATGTACAAAAGCATAGTTGAATAGCTCCGCAGAACCCACTTCTACCGTCGCAAAATCTGTATCGAAATTAGTTCCTAGCTCTCTGTTGCAAAACTGAGCGAGGTTGGGAAGGGCTGTAGGGTTAGCGTACCAGTCTCCTCCGCCATTGTACTTTAGTAAACCCATTTTTAAGGTGGGTGGAGTAGTGCTTAGGAGGAAGGTGAATGTTAGGAGGTAGATTAGGAATTTCATTTAATATTTCTTTGGGGTAGATGAAGTGAATGGGGTTGGATGAGGAGATGAGATATATAGGGTGGAAGGGGGTAGAAGAGGGTGGAAGAGGATTCGCTCTAACGCATACTATTGCGAACTTAGCAAACCCTTTTCCACCCCCTTCAACCCTTTTCTACCTCATCCACCTCATCACCTCATCCACCTTTCCCACCTCATCTACCTTTTAACTAAAATTTTTCAAATTCAAAGTATGGCAGCCCACAATCCCAGCGGTCTCTGTTCTCAATCGACTAGGCCCGAGGCTTACACCTGTGAAACCAGCAGCTTTGGCAGCTTTCACCTCATTAGGATGAAAATCGCCTTCAGGGCCGATCAGTAAAAGAACGTCATTCCCTGCTTTGTATGTTGTCTGCAAAGGAAGTCGATTCTCTTCGTTGCAATAAGCGATGAATTTTTGAGTATTTTCTTCAACGGACAGATCTGTTATCCAATTATCGAAAGGTTGTAATTCATCTAATATTGGTAACGTCGCTTTTAGCGATTGCTTCATCGCAGCTAATAGGATCTTTTCGAGTCGGTCGTTACGTATCTTTTTACGTTCGGAGCGCTGGCATAATATAGGAGTGATACGGTGAATTCCGATTTCCGTTGCCTTTTCGAGGAACCATTCCAGGCGATTGATATTCTTTGTCGGTGCAATAGCGATGTGAATCTTAGCTGTATGCGGCAGCACTTCCGCTCTACTATCTCGTATTTCGACAATACACTTCTTTCGATGACTTTCCGTCAAAATTCCTTGATACCAATTTCCTCTGCCATCGACTAAATTAATTGGATCACCTGGCCGCTTTCGAAGCACTTGAGCGCAGTGCGCAGCTTCCTCTGCTTCGAGGATGGCGTGGTTGCCTTTTATGTTGGAAGTATAGAAGTATTGCATCAAGGGCGAATATAGGAAGATTTTGCTTTTTGCTTAGAATGGCTAATGGCCGAGGACTATTTCCTTGTAGCCAAAAAACATTCAAATGTCATATCCTTAAAGAAAATGTTTACTTTTGCAGCCTCTTTGCAACAAAGCCATAAGTAATGCGGTTTTCTAAAGCGAAAGAACACTAATCAGTTTTTAGCAAAAATAAATAAATGGATTACGTTATTATGATAGGGCAGCTTTTACTAAGTCTGTCCATTCTTATTGTACTTCACGAAATGGGACACTTCATTCCAGCGAGAATGTTTGGAACCCGAGTGGAGAAATTTTACTTGTTTTTTGATCCTTGGTTTGAGTTATTCAAATTTAAAAAAGGAGAGACAGAATACGGAATCGGTTGGCTACCATTAGGTGGCTATGTAAAAATCTCCGGAATGATTGACGAAAGTATGGATCGGGAGCAGATGAAACAACCTGCACAGCCTTGGGAGTTTCGTTCCAAGAAAGCCTGGCAACGACTCATCATTATGCTCGGTGGTGTGACTGTAAATTTCATCCTTGGTTTTTTCCTCTACGGAATGGTACTCTTCGTCTGGGGAGAGTCTTACATGCCAACGAAGAATGTAGTCAACGGAATCTATGCGGATTCGCTTGGAATGGAACTGGGACTAAAAGATGGCGATAAGATATTGTCGATTGATGGAAAACCATTTGATAAATTCAATGACGGACTCGTAAAACAAGCCATTATCTTTAATGATGCTAAAACGATTACCGTAGATCGAAATGGTTCTAATGTAGATCTTCCTATTGATCCCGCGTTCATTGGAAAGCTGACTGCTTACGAAAATAAAGGACAGAATCTATTCGGTCCGAGAATTCCTTTCGTTGTAGAAAGAGTAGCGGAAGAGGATAAGTATCCGGCTAAAAAAGCGGGTATACAAGAAGGCGATCAAATCATTGCTGTAAATAATACGCCTACGCCATTCTATCATAATTATCAAAAGATCGCTTTAGCAAACAAAGGCAAAAAAATCGATGTTGGTGTTCAGCGGAATGGGGAAAGATTGACGATTCCTTTGACCCTTTTGGAAACAGGGCAGATGGGAGTCAATGCTAAGTTCCCTGAATTTGACAAAGAAAAATATTCCTTCTTCCCTGCAATGGTCATGGGAACTAAAAAAGGCTGGAGCTTTCTCACAGACCAGATCACGGCTTTTGGACATATGTTCAAAGGCAAAATCAAAGCTTCTGAAAGCTTAGGTGGTTTTGGTTCTATTGGTAAAATGTTCGGTAACGAATGGGACTGGGAACGCTTCTGGAAAATGACGGCTATCCTTTCTTTGATATTAGCCTTTATGAACTTATTACCTATTCCGGCCTTGGACGGAGGTCATGTAATGTTCTTGTTATACGAGGTGATTAGCGGCCGAAAGCCTTCTGATCGATTTATGGAAATCGCAACGATTGTAGGTTTTGTAGTCGTTATGGGACTTGTGCTTTATGCCAATGGAATGGACTTCATCCGATGGTGGCAAGGTAGTTAAAGTGCATAGACAAAAATAAAAAACGGCGCGAGGGAACTTCCTTCGCGCCGTTTTTTATTTTAGAAATCAGAATTATTGGTAAATCAATTTGAATACTTTCTGTTCTTTGCCATTCGAAGCGATTAATTTGTAAACACCTGCTGGTGCATTATTTCTAGGTACTTCTAAAATAGTTTCTGAAGTCTGAAAATTAGCGATCTGTTTTCCACTTACATCAAGAATTTGGATGTCATAGGTTTCTTGTTTGTTGTTTTCAAACGCTACGACCACAACATCAGAAACTGGGTTTGGATAGACACTTACGTTAGCCAACTCAGGGGTAGCTGTACTGGTTGATAGCATCCAGGGATCTGACCATTTTGAGTTAGTCAGTAGATTCTGATCGGTAAGTGTTTTTAGGAAATTGTGTAAATCTTCTTTCTCCTGATCTGTAAAATCATAACCAGTGAAGTCTTCTCCGAACATCCAGAAGAAAGCAGAATTTTCATTGTGTTTTACATCATCACTATAAAAATCAATAACCTCTTCCAGCGTTTCAAAACGACCATCGTGCATGTAAGGTGCTGTTACTTCTATATTTCTCAAAGAGGAGGATTTGAATACTCCTTCAAAGAAAGGATCGCTTAGCCATCCGCCCATTCCCAGATCTGAATAAACAGAATCTAATCCGTTATTTCCAGGGATAAAGAACATAAAAGGATCTGCAGAACCAAAGTGTGGAGCAACATGACAAAACTCACAGTTTTCTTGAAAAAGAGCTAAGCCTACTAATTCACTTTCATTGAAATTAGAATGCCCATCACTAAAACCAACATCATATTTAGACTCAAAAGAAGTCATCGAAACAATGAAATGACTGAGTGCTTTTGCGATTTTTTGTTCCGTTATTTCATCGTGGCCATATGCCGCTGTGAAGAGCTGATTGTATTCAGAAGCTGCTTCCAGCTTACTTATTAAATTAGGAATCTCTTTGCCTAATTCATGAGCAGCCAGAATCGGTTCGAGTACAGCACTTTCCAATCCATCTGTTCTGAAATCCCAGAAAAAGGAGGTGGACAACTGCCAGCCCAGATCATTTAGTGCCATAGAGTTTCTTGTCGTCAGATTATCATTGATGCCGTCGCTCAGTGCAACATTGTCCGCAAAAGAAAGCTCTTGTTTGTGACAACTTCCACAGGAGATACTATTGTCGCCTGAAAGCCGGTCATCGTAAAATAGTACTCTTCCTAGAGTAGCAATATCATCATCAAGTTGTTCAATCAATGTCATATCCGGGAATCCCCATAAGGAGAGTTCTTCCAACATTTCCACAGGTATTTCTACTTGGTAGTCTTCTACATCGTCTGGTAGTTCTAAGGTTTTAGTAGATGGTGGAACAACCAGCGTTTTGTTTTCGAATGAATTTACGGCGGAGGTAAGCATTCCTAAAAAAAGGAAAGCGGCTAGGGTGTAAATGATGTTTTTCATTAGCTTAGTTTTATAATTTGGTTTTGAAAAATATATACGTAGAAGTATTGTTAGGTATTTGAAATCCTGTATGCTATTTGCTTGCGCAAAAAGATAAAAGTGTAGCAACTGAATCAACGTATTCTAAAAGACGGGCCGTTATATCGAATAAATATAATGTTTAATATTTAGAATTAAAAATCTGTTGAATACTTAGACAAGTGCTTTGCGGCTTTGGCAATCTCAATATTCTGGCGTAAAACAAAAGAAGCAGTAGCCATTCCAAAGAATGACTACTGCTCGAAAACTGTAAATAGAAAACATCTTGGCTGCCCCGACTTAGCGCCAGGGCAACTTCGAAACATTGTTCAAATTAAATGACTAGTTCTTTACTACTTTGATTCTAGCAAAGTGTGTATCTGATGTCAATGATAAGAAGTAAAAACCTTGTGGTACGTTTGTCATATCAGCTTCTACATTAGGAGCAGTCACTGACCAAGACTTTAATATTTTACCGGTAGCATCTACCAAGTTCATATCTACTTTCGTATCCATCAATTCTATAGGTAGTGTGATATTCAGGATATTATCAACTGGATTTGGGAAAGCCGTTATGTTCGCTTCTTCTAAATCTTTTACAGATGTTGCGGTGTTCGTTAATACCATATCAATGACATGTACCACTCCGTTGAATGTTCTAATATCACTGATGATAACTTCTGCATCGTTGATGAATACGCCATCACTATTGATTGTAATATCTACTTCTTCATCACTGAAAAGGGTAGGGGCACTTGTTCCATCTACTAAATCTGTAGATAACACTTCGCCATCGATCGCATGGTACAACAATATGTTTGCAAGCTCTCCGGTTGGGTCTGCAAGCAGTGCATCAAGTACGCCATCTTGAAGTTCATCGAATGCAGCATCGGTTGGTGCAAAGAGTGTAAAAGGTCCGTCGCCATTTAAAGCATCTACTAATCCTGCTTGTACAACTGCCGTTTCTAAAGTGTTATGCACTGGGCTATTCACAACTACATCTACAATCGTTGCGGCTGGTGGCATCATTACCATATCCAGTACGTGCACCACACCGTTAGAAGCTGGGATGTCAGTCACACTTACTGGCGCTCCGCTGATGGTTACATTTCCATCCATATCAATAGCTACTTCGATGTTCTGTCCTAGTAGAGTCGTTACAGACTGTCCGTCTTCTAAATCTGCTGCTAATACTTCTCCGTTCAATACATGGTATAAAAGAATTCTAGCTAAGTCACCCGTTGGATCAGCTGTTAGTTCTGCCAGTGCAGTTGCGTCAATCATTCCAAAAGCAGCATCAGTTGGCGCGAATACAGTGAAAGGTCCGTCACCACTTAGTGCATCTACCAAGCCTGCACCGATTACAGCATCTTCCAAAATAGTGTGATCTGGACTCTCCACAATAATGTCTACAACTGAAGGTACTGGTGGCGTTAGTACTGCATTTAGGACGTGTACCACTCCGTTGAAAGTTCTGATGTCTGCTAAAGTTACAAGCACTCCATTGATGAAAACACCATTAGGATCTACTATAATATCAATATCATCTCCTAACAATGTAGTTGCGGAAGTTCCATCTACCAAATCAGAAGATAATACCTCTCCATCTAATACATGGTATAATAAAATGTCTGCAAGGTCTCCTGTTGGGTCTGCCAATAACTGATCTAACACGCCATCTTCCAATAAATCGAAAGCATCATCCGTTGGAGCGAACACCGTGAAAGGTCCATCGCTGTTTAGTGGACCGGTAAGCTCTGCTTCAACAACAGCTGTCGCTAAAGTGGTATGCACGGGGCTATTTATAATTACATCTACAACTGTAGCCGCTGGTGGCATCATTACCATATCCAATACGTGTACGACTCCATTGGAACCTTCGAGGTTTGTGATACTTACTGGTGCTCCGCTGATGGTTACATTGCCATCTGTATCAATAGCTACGTCTATGTTCTGTCCTAGCAATGTTCTTGCAGATTGTCCGTCCATTAAATCTTCTTCCAATACTTGACCATTCAATACATGGTATAAAAGAATTCTAGCTAAGTCACCTGTTGGGTCAGCCGTTAGTTCATCTAAAACTGTTTGGTCAATCATTCCGAAAGCATCATCAGTTGGAGCAAAAACGGTAAAAGGTCCGTTGCCACTCAATGCGCCTGCAAGGCCTGCATCGATTACAGCATCTTCCAGAATAGTATGGTCTGGGCTTTCTACAATAATGTCAACTACAGTAGGTACTGGTGGTTCTAACACAGCGTCTAGGACATGTACTACTCCGTTGAAGGTTCTGATGTCTGCAACAGATACCTGCACACCATTGATGAATGCGCCATCCATATTTACAGTGATTTCAATGTCATCTCCTAACAATGTAGTTGCTGAAGTTCCGTCCACTAAGTCAGTAGATAATACTTCCCCTTCTAATACATGGTATAGTAAAACATCAGCAAGGTCTCCTGTTGGGTCTTCCAAAAGTGCGTCTAATACGCCATCTTCTAATGCATCGAAAGCATCATCTGTTGGAGCGAAAACCGTGAAAGGTCCATCGCCACTTAGTGAAGCTGCAAGCTCTGCTTCAATTACTGCTGTTTCTAAAGTAGTATGCGCTGCACTGTTTACAACTACATCTACAACAGTAGAAGCAGGTGGTAACATTACCGCATCAAGTACGTGAACGACTCCGTTGGTTGCGTCGATGTTTGTCATGCTTACAGGTGCTCCACTGATGGTAACGTTTGCATCCATGTCAATTGCTACATCTATGTTTTGACCTAGTAATGTTCTTGCAGATTGTCCATCTTCTAGATCTTCTGCTAGTACTTCTGCATTTAAAACATGATACAAAAGAATTCTTGCTAAATCACCTGTTGGGTCAGCTGTTAGTTCAGCTAATGCTGTTGGGTCGATCATTCCGAAGGCCGCATCAGTTGGTGCAAATACAGTGAATGGTCCATCGCCATTAAGTGCACCCACAAGGCCTGCATTGACAACTGCTGATTCTAAAATGGTGTGGTCATCGCTATCGACGATAATGTCGACAACAGTTTGTGCATGAGTGAACATCGCCAGAAGCACAAAGGCTAGTGTAGATAAAAATTTGTTTGTCATGATAATTTGAGTTTTTGTGTTAATAAATTTGATTGGGTAAAGGCATCGGACGCCCAGGGTTAGCTTGGGAAACTATCCGATAATATGATTAAGTACTTAATTTATGTTTTATGGAAAATTGGAAATGGACCTGCTTAGGCCAAGACTGATATGATGTCTGTTTATTCGAGTGTTGTAATTGTCTTGTTGGAAAATAGCATTTATACCTCTGGCGTATTCATAGTGTAGTCGCAAACTGAGTCGTGGACTTAGCCGATAAGCTGCACCAATTCCCAGGCGGTAATCATAATGCCATCGCTCAATATCTGCTGATTGAAAATTAGAAGTACCACTGTCGTCAAATTGTATCGCGCTATGATGTGTATCTATGGATTCAATATCATTAGATAATTTTCGTAAATAGTTTACACCAAAACCAGCTTTTAAATAAGGGCTGAATCTATTCGTATTTCCAAAAGGAGCGAATAAAAAACTTACCGGTACACTGAAATTCTGAATCGTATGTGCAGAATGAAAATCCACTGTTAATGCTACAGGCTCTTCACCTACACTTTCCGCTCTTACAAAACTGAACTCCGCAGCAGACAAACCGTAAGGTGTTGCTAAGCTTAAAGCGTAATCATTATGTGGCTGACTGCCTTCCTGAGAAGGATCATAAGACAACTCGCTATTATGACCTGATGAAATATTCACTTGCTCGTAATCCATTCCGACCTGTAGCATAAAGCGTTTTCCTAAAGGAATATCTAAGTCCATGTCTAATAGGAATCCTAATTCGTCCGTATAGTTAAAATCGAAATCAGACAAGTCCGAAGTATATTGTTCGCTAATGTTATGTTGCCAGTAAGTAGCTCCTGCGTTCAAGCTAAAGAATATTGATTTTTTATCCTTAAGTTTTTGAACGGCTCTGTCACCCTCGTTGATTGTATTGTTTTCTAACAATACATTTGCGGATTCCAATAGCATTATTGAAGTGTTGAAATCAGAAGGTGCAATTACAGACGACTCAGTTGGGGCGTCAGGAGCGATCTGCTCCTGACGTGTGTCCAATTCTGTTTTAGAAAAAGTAGCAAGGCTGTTTGGGTTTGTCGCTTTTTTAGCTGTGTTGTTTTGTGTTTTTGTGTTTACGACTGCCTTGGCTACTTTAGGTGCTGTGTTGTTTGGGTTGTTTGTAATTGTGTTAATTGGGGTTTTCGTGATTGAGTTGTTCACTTGGCTAGTATTAGTAGACAAGTTTGTAGGATTTGTGTTTTTGTTAGTAGTTGTAGTAAGTTGCTTTTCTTTAGAGATATTTATCTCTGATTTAAATACGTCATTCGATGTGGTGCTTTCTTCTTTAGTCGGTGTAAGAGTATTGTTAGGTATTGAATTTGAGCTATTGGCTACTACTAATGTAGGTACTTCTTTTTCAGCTGCATTCAATGCTGTTGCATTGGCGTTTTTGAACATATACGCTGCAAAGATAGATATGGTCAGTGCAAGTAGTCCAAGAATCCACCAAACAAGCAACCGCTTTTTATCTTTGCGCACCGTCTGAGCTGCAACAGCTTCCCAGACCAAGTCATCAGGGCTGTTCCAGTTTTCCGCCGGAAGCTCCTCGCTATTGAAGCGATCTTTCCATATGTCATCCATTCTATCCATAATGGTGCTGTCGTTGATGCGGGTTAGTTAAGATTTTTTTTTGCAAAAGATTGCGTGCTTTCATTAATTGTGACTTGGAGGTGCTGACTGCAATGTCCAGTTGTTCTGCTATTTCCTTATGGGAAAATCCATCGATCACGTACAAGTTGAAAATAGTACGGTAGCCCGGTGGTAACTCTTGAACCAGTTCTAACATCTCTTTCATGGACAACTCAGACAAAATACCAGCACTTTGATTTTCAATGTGATTGGCTTCGGTCAAACTAACGAAGTAAAGCGTTCCTTTTCGCAGGTCCATCAAACAAGTATTAATAGTCACTCGCTTCATCCAGGTATACAAGGCTCCTTTCTTATCATCGAACTTAGATAAGTTTCGATAGATGTTGATGAAAGTTTCTTGGAGGTAGTCCTGCGCGCATTCTCGGTTTTTGGCGTAACGCAAACAAACGGTAAACAAGCTGTTTTTGTACAAGTCATACAACTTCCGGAAAGCGGCTTCATTTCCGCGAGCGGCTTTTCTGGCAAGGTCAATATGTTGGTTTGTATTATTCAACTGTTTGGTTTTAGTAGCGTCACATTAGGATATATGCGTTGACAAATGAATTGGTTGCCTGGGCTTGAAATTTTTTTTACTTTTTTTTAGAAAGTATTTTTTAAGATAGAATGACCCTTTGACAACTCTTAGGACATAACATTCGTGATGTGTTTTTGTTTAACTTTTTTAAAATAACATTAAACGCACGAATTTGTGTTATTTAGTAGACTTATGGTTCCTCTTTTACTTTACAAATAAATCAGAACGACTCAATCTATAAGAAAAAACGCTAACACTACTGATGTTGAATACCTTAGAGAGCTTACAGCTGTTACAAACCTGTTAAGCATCTAATTTTCAACTAAACTATTCAAGCAATTCCATAACTTGAAAGTCATTTCCAACATCAAATAAATAAGTATGCAAAAGAACCAACCTTACCTAATCATTTTCCTATATCTACTTCTCTTCACCTTCGGCTCTTGCAACGCTCAGGAAGAAAAATCTACCAGAGAAAGTATTACGATTCTAGAAACAGAAGATATTTCTAATCAGTCGGACGATACCTATATAGATCCGATATTCTTCATAGAAGGACAACTCTGCCAGCACCTGCGCAAAATCTTCGAAGACCAAAAAGGCAACCTTTGGTTCGGCACCAATAACTATGGAATGATGAAGTATGATGGAGATTCATTGGTTTACCTTTCAGAAGTAGATGGAGAAGATATAGGTCGTGTTACGGAAATCTTTGATGACAAATCTGGCAATGTTTGGTTCGGACACTACGGAGGCATTGCAAAATTTGATGGTTCCAATTTTAAAAACTATTCCGAAGAAGACGGCTTAATCTACCACGAAGTATGGAGTGTCGCTAAAGACCGAAAGGGCATCATGTGGATAGGTACCTCAGAAGGCGTCAGTCGCTTCGACGGAAAAACATTTACCGATTTTCCAATTCCAAAAGCCGTGGTGCCAGACACGACTTCCATGATCAGCTACAATCGAGTTTCAGAAATCATGGAAGACCGTCATGGAACCCTCTGGTTCGGAACCGACGGCTTCGGCATTTGCAAATACGATGGAAAAGAATTCTCTCAACTCACTACCGCAAACGGCCTCCCCGACAACAACGTCGGCGACCTGATGGAAGACAGCAAAGGAAACATCTGGATCGGAACCATGTACGGCGGACTGAGTTTTATTGCTGCTGAGGAAACCCACAAAAAAAATCCTACTTTCATCAATTATACAAAAGACGGAATCATCGAAGGCGTAGAGGTCGGTTCGTTTTACGAGGACAAAAAAGGCAACTTCTGGTTTGCTGCTGAAAACCACGGCGTCTATCGTTATGACGGAAATACATTTACCAATCTTTATAAAGAGGCGGGCTTATTGACCAACGGTATCCTCTGCATTCTTGAAGATAGTAAAGACCGCTTTTGGTTTGGAGGCTGGGGTGGGTTGTTTCGTTATGGTTTTGATCCTGGGGATTCGTATGCAAAAGAGAAGACCTTTTATGTAGTGACTAAGGAGGGGCCTTTTTAATGAAAATTAAAATTAGAATGAAAATTAAAAATGCCTTCGATCCGTAGGGAAAGTTCGCGCTGCCGCTTCAAGGCGGCGGTGAGAATTCTTTCCCTTAGACCTTGGAGAGACAATTTACTTTAATCCTACCTGAAAAGGTACAAAGTATAAGTCTGACCAATAGCATTGGGCAAACCACTCAGCATTGGACGGAAGATGCGTTTCCAGAGTACTGGCAAATGCCAACTTTAAACTTATCAGCAGGTATTTACTATATTACTGTAGAAACGAGCTTGGATAAATCCACCAAGCCAATTGTTGTTATAGATTAAATTATTTAACAACCTGTGAGTTTGATCAAAACATTTATTGATCAAACTCACAAGTTTTAATTTTAAGCTTATGAAATTATTATACACTGTTTTTTTTCTACAGATTTATTTGACTTGTACGTTTGCTCAAGTGAAACATGACTATGTCTGGTCGATAGGGCAAGGTGTAGCGCCTCCTGGCAATACAGTAGACGCTGGAATGAATATAAATTTTAACGACAGCTCTGTATCAATTTCATCATTGTGGAGAGACATTGACATAGAAGGTACAAACGCCTCCATGAGTGACGCCGAAGGCAATCTGATCTTCTACACTAATGGCTGCAAAATATTTAACGCCAACCATGAATTAATGGAGAATGGTAATAACATCAATGCAGGTGAAGTCAATGACATTCAATGTCCGGATGATGAGTTGGAAGGGGCTTATACGCTAACCAATGGGATTATGGCTTTAACAGATCCAGGTTCGGATAGTCTATACTATTTGATTCACCTAAGAAAAATATTCATTTATGATCCTTTTGATGTTAGGGTAGATCGGCTGTTATATTCTGTTATTAACATGAATAAAAATAATGGTTTAGGAGCTGTAATTGAAAAAGATATTACTATAATTCTGGACACTCTAATGTATAATGATATAACAGCTGTCCGCCATTCTAATGGCAAAGATTGGTGGATTCAATGCTTTCAGTACAAGACAGATACAGTTTATACAGTTTCATTAACGGAGGAAGGAATTGCTGACCCTGTAAAATATAAAGTTGGGGCTCCCTCAGAAGGGCTTATGGAAATACCTCAATCCTGTATCAGCCCCGATGGAAGTAAATTCGTAAGATACAATAGAATTGATCATGTGTTTTTGTATGATTTTGACAGAAGCATAGGGCGACTTAGTAATTTCCAACAAATAAATGTAGCAGAAGAAATAGGGTTAAGCGGCACTGCTATTTCCCCAAATTCAAGATTCTTATATACTTCCACTGGAGAAGAGCTTTATCAATTTGATCTATGGGCTACTGACATCGAATCTTCTAAAGTTTTGGTTGGTGTTTATGATGGATTTTTGGATCCTTTCCCAACTTATTTTCGAAGAATGCAACTAGGCCCTGATTGT
>JBGCDT010000159.1:0-12760 GCA_045105695.1 Saprospiraceae bacterium
ACTCCTTAGTCTTAGATCATGAACAACTTCATTTTGATATATCAGAAATTTATGCTCGAAAATTCGTTCAACGAATAGAACAGGAAGTGCATTCCTTTAAAGAACTTCAAGAAAAAATTGATTCAATTTTTTCGGATATTCGTAAAAATCTTCAATTAAAACAAGACGAATACGATAGTGAGGTTTACGTTGATGATAGCTTGCAAACTAAGTGGAGTGATTGGGTCAATAAAGAACTAAAGAGTTTGGATAAATACAAAACCAAAGAGTTGAAAATTTCTAAAAGGCATTAGTTTTACCTACGATCGAAGTATTGTATCAGAGGTAGCTCTGAATTAAGACTCCTCTAACTTCATAAAAGCAAACTGAATGAAATTACTTTTCCTCTGATAATTCGACTTTCAAAAGACTTATATTAAAACGCTGTATTTCATCAATAGATAACAACCACCAATGAAAAAATCCATCCTCTTACTCCTCACCTTCATGTGCTTTCAGCTCCACACGTCTGCCCAATCCACCTCAAAAAAATCAGCAGCCACCTTACAATACCTGGCCGCTGAAAAAGCACAAACACCCCTTTCTAAAAACTCAAAATTCGTCTACACAAAAATTGCCAATCAGCAATACCTAAACGCCTTCGCAAAAGTAAACGACGAATTATCAATTGCAGGTTTAGAAAACCTAGGTATCCTCGTAGGAACCAAAGCCGGTAATATCTGGACCTTAAAAATTCCAATAGAAAACGTAGAAGCTTTCACCAATTTAGAAAACGGCATTGAGCAAATACAACTCGATCAGCCACTTTTTTCCAATATGGACAAGGCGCGCGAAAAAACAAATGTAGATCAAGTTCACGAAGGAACGGGGCTACCTCAGGCTTTCACGGGTAAAGATGTCGTCGTTGGAATTTTGGATGTCGGGTTTGATTATACGCATCCAACCTTCTATGACGAAAACGGAAATAACTTTAGAATAAAAAAAGTCTGGGAACAAAAAACATCGGGTACTCCCCCTTCTTCATATAGCTATGGTCATGAGATTAGCGATAGCTTAAATATCATTTTACAGCAAACAGATACTAATCAAGAATCACATGGTTCTCACGTCGCAGGAATTGCTGCTGGTTCTGGTTTTGGAGGTGATGGCGATGAGTATCGTGGAGTGGCTTACGAAAGTGATTTGGTCTTTGTAGGTATCACACCCGCGCAGGATCAATGGTTAAATACAGGTATGACGGACATCGTGGATGGCTTGAATTATATCTACGAATACGCTGCCTCTCAGGGAAAAGCAGCAGTCGCTAATTTGAGTTGGGGATGTAGTATTGGACCACATGATGGAACGTCTTTATTTAGTCAAGCTGTAAATAATATGACGGGCGAAGGAAAAATATTTACCATTTCCGCAGGAAATAATGGAGGTAATAATATTCACTTGAATAAACAATTCTCTAACACTGATACGCTGCTACAAAGTTTTGTAAACTTCAGTACTGGCATCCCAGATAAAAAAACATGGATAGACATCTGGGGAGAAAACGGAGAATCTTTTTGTGTGCAACTGGCAACTTACAATGGATTAAATCTTATTAATGCAACTGGTTTTATTTGTTTAGAAAATAATACCATCGATACTTTTTTAATTGGCTCCGATAATGATACGTTGTTTTTGAATCTAACAACAGTTGATGCAGATATCAATGGTAAGCCGCATGCCTTGCTCGATATTTATAGTAAGACAAATAATGCTGTTTCTCTGATGGTTAAATCGAACAGTGGAACCCTTAATGCCTGGATGGGTTATGTCCAAGAGACAAGAGGATATTATGGCGAATTTGTAACCAATGGCCTGGCCGGTGCATCCGCTGGTGATGATCAAATGACTATTGGTGAAATGGCTTGCACCGAATCTGCAATAACGGTAGGAGCTTATGCTTCTAAAATTAATTTTACAAATCTGGATGGAGAAAATCTGTCTTACAGTGGTTATGTTTTAGCAGATAGAATTTGTCCGTTTTCCAGCAAAGGACCAACGACTGATGGGCGCTCCAAACCAGATATTACAGCTCCGGGTATGACCATTGCTTCTGCCATGAATTCGTTTGACAATAGTAGTACTCCAGGTGGTGCAAGTGACAATCTCCTTGTTCACGAATATACCGATGCTGCGACTTCCCATAATTATTATTTTGGCGAATCAAGTGGTACGTCTATGTCTGCTCCTATGACCGCTGGCATTATTGCATTGATGTTGGAAGCTGATCCTTTGCTAACTCCAGAAGATATTATTTCTTTGTTGGCGGAAACAGCAATCTTGGATAACTATACTACGGATACTCCTGATGCTGACATTTGGGGCTTTGGTAAAATAGATGCTTATGCGCTGATGCAGACTCTTTTTACTTCTAGTTTGGAGGAGCAGATTCTAACTGATACTAGATTATATCCAAATCCGACTTCTGGTATTTTGAATTTAGATTGGGAAGGAGCTAAAACAGTGATTATAAATAATTTGATTGGAGAAACTTGTGCGACAATAAAAACCAGTGATAATATGGTTTCGTTGAAGAGTTTGAATTCAGGGATTTACTTGGTTGCTGTTTATGGAAGGGATGGGGAATTATTGACTATCGAAAAGATAGTTCGAAAACAGTGATTAAAAAAATAACCCAACTGAGAGAAATTGAACCCAAATAAAATAATCGCTTTTTAATAGGAAATGCCAATCCAAGTTTAATTTGGATTGGCATTTCCTATTTTTCCACTATACTTAGTAGATATGGTACTATTGCTTCAAAACACTTTTAGAAAGAGTCTTGTCACTATTTTTTAATTCTATTCTCAACCATCCATTTTGTAATTTGGAAAGGTCAAGACTATTGGTTAGTTCCTCTGTCTCAAAAACCATTTGACCATAGATATTATACACACTTATTGTAGCATCATTGATATCAAAATTACGATCCCATTCTAGTTGTATTTCATTAGAAAATGGATTTGGAAAAGCATTGAAAGAAAACTCTTCTAGGTCTTCAACGCTGCTAGGCGTACTTTCTTCCAATCTGAATTTGTAAACACTAGAGACATACTGGTAGCCATTACCTATCAATGACTGCCCGTTGATAATATAGACTTCGCCATCAATAACAAAAGAGGATGGCGCCCATCTCGATACTGATGGATGCGACGGTAACTGATCCCATTCATCCAATAAAGGGTCATAAGACCAAAATTCCCCTTCTTCCATCGTCATGTGATCTTCTCCATCACCACTTAATACGTAGCCAATACCGTTCAAAGAAAATTGCGTACCTGCGACCCTTCCCTCAGCAGGAAGAGAAGTCATTTCTTCCCAATCTTCAGTGATAGGATCATATCTGTACCAACGATCAGAGATAAATCCATTTCCATGACCGAGTCCAGTGTAGACATAATCGCCAATTCCAAATTGAAAAGGATGATGGCGAGGTAGTGCAGGAAAATTTGGTTTTTCACTCCATGTATTCGTCTCTATATCATATTCCCACCAATCATTTCTATTGCCTCCTGAGTTATTTCCCATCCCCATAAATACTTTATCATTATGAGCAATCATAGCTGGATGTAAACGCCCCGGACAAGGACATGCCTCTAACTCCGTCCAGCTCATATCCTCAGGATCGAATACCCAAAAATCTCTTAGCTCATCACCAGAATCACCAAAGCCAAACCCAAAGTAGGCCTTTCCGTCCCAAATATCTCCAATAGCAAATGACCTGGCTTCTCCTGGAAAATCATCAAGAGCAGTCCATTCATCCTCGATGGGATCATATTGATAGAAATCATTTCTCTCCCCATTAGGAGAACTCCCTGTAGTCAAATACCCCATACCATTTAATGAGAATCCAAAAGAGTGATGCGTATTATCGAATTGGCTGGGGAGTGAGGAAACTTGTTCCCATTCCTGAGCAATCAGAGAATAGCTACAAAGAAAAAAGAGAAATGCTGGAAATAAATGTTTTTTCATCAGTGTTGATTTAAGGAAGGTTTAAGTAAAAAATGATCTATCTAAAGATCCAATGATCGTTTATGCTTTAATTACAAACTAAATGACCGGTACAAAACAAATAAACCTAATCGGAATATTGTTCATCAAAAAAGACAACTGTTTTAGCATAAGACGTTCGGCTTACTTTTCTACAGAAAATTCTTCTTAAATTATGATATCACTCAAAACCTCATAAGCGACCTCTGCCATTCGGTTTCGCTTCTCATCCAACAAAGGGTTGATCTCTGTAACTTCTAAAGCCACGACTTTTTCCCAGGAAATTAATCCTTTAATAAAATCAACAGCCTCTTCTGGATACAATCCGTTTTTAACCGGCGTCCCCGTACCGTGACTGACGACATCACAATCAAGACTATCTACATCAAAGGTTACATAGACTACATCACAGTCAGCTAACCGTTCAGATTTGATTTCCTGGAGAATAGTAGCCACACCTTTTGAGCGAACCGCCGCTGTTTTATAATTCTTAATATTGTATTTCTCAATCAAATGATCCTCCTCCTTTTCGGTATCCCTAACCGCTATAAAAACAACATCTTCTGGTAGTGCTTTCGGAGCAATCCCTCCTACCCTTTTGAGTTTTTCCCAAAGAGCTGTGGTCGCCTCGTCTAACTGATTATTAGCTTGAGCTTTGTTGTCTTTATTTAAAATGGTCGCAACGGGCATGCCGTGTACATTTCCGGAAGGGGAAGTATAAGGCGAGTGTAAATCCGCATGAGCATCTATCCAAATGACACCAACTCTTTTATCTGGGAAAGCTTTTTTCACACCTGCCACAGAACCTCCTGCCGATGAATGATCACCTGAGAGAATTAATGGGAATCGATTGCCTTCTAGCAACTGACTGACCTGCTTACAGACATTTTCATAAACTGGTAGAATGTATTCTAAGCGTTTTGCGCATTGGTGATTAATGGGATCAGCGAGTGCGTTGTTATTAATTTCTACAGTAACAGAAGGTGCTTTGTAAAAGAATGTATTTCCTTTTTTCAATGCAGCAATGGCAAGAGCATCTAAGCCAAGACTGGAGCCGCGTGTACCTGCCCCAAGCTCGGAACGGTTCCACACAAGTGTAATGTTTTTTTTCAACTGAGTAATTTTTGTTTTCCTTTCGGAAAATGGACGTTAAATACGGGTTACTAAACTATTTATTTTCTTCCTTAAGTTTACGTACAAAAGTGAAAATAAGTTTTTACATTTCCGTTCTTTTAGCCGACAATAAATCACATACTTATGTCAAAATCTTTTGCCTCTCAGGGCGACCTTTCAGAAAAGAAAAAATCCTTTGTCGAACTAGCCAAAGGAGCCTATGGGTACACCACCGAGGGCGACCCAAATAGTGGAGTGATCATCGGTGATGAAGCAGTCATGGTTATCGAAGCGCAAGCGACTCCCCGAATGGCAGAAGAGGTGATTGCTCACATTCGATCTGTAACTGATAAACCGATCAAGTACTTAGTGTTGACACATTATCATGCCGTTCGAGTCCTAGGTGCAAGTGCTTATGGCGCAGAAGAAATAATTACGTCTCAAAAGACCTGGGAAATGATTTCTGAACGTGGACAACAAGATTGGGATTCAGAATTTCAGCGTTTTCCTAGACTGTTCAGAGGACATGAAAGTATTCCTGGACTTACTTGGCCGACTATGACTTTCACCGATAAGATGACTATTGATTTAGGGAATAAAAAAGTTGAACTGATGCACGTCGGCGAGGGACATACGCGAGGGGACATCATTGCTTGGCTACCAGAGGAGCGGGTTTGTTTTGCAGGTGACTTGGTGGAATATGGAGCGACTCCTTACTGTGGAGATGCGCAGTTGAAAAATTGGCCAGCTACTTTGCAAAGGCTCGCTGATTTGAAACCCAAAGCACTCGTTCCTGGTAGAGGTGATGCACTGACAACTGAGTTACAATGCCTTGAGGCCATCCAGGGAACTGCCGAATTTACGACGATGTTGTTGAATCAAGCAATGAAAAGTATTGCTTTAGGAGAAGATTTGAAAACGGGTTATGATCGCATGATGAAAACGATGACTCCGAGATTTGGCGATTGGGTCATCTTCGAACATTGTATGCCCTTCAATGCAAAGCGTGCTTTCGATGAAGCTAAAGGCATAGCACATCCGGAAATTTGGACAGATAAGATTGACCTTGAAATGTGGGCAGCGCTGAAAGGATAGTCATTCCACTTATAATTCTACGACAATTCGTTGTAACTATTCGAACAATAAAAAGACCTATACGTTTTTACAACATTCAGAATTATTGTAAAACTTAAAATTTGTTGAAACCTAACCGCCTACGGGCCATTCTTATTTGTTGTTTTCTAACACTGTTTATTTTTCCTAAGTCAAGTCAGGCTCAGGAGTTCATTGAAAACTTAGCAAAAATATTTGAGTTCGACGTTGGCCCAGTACGACAGGATTCTACATTTCGACACACCAAGATTGTCCTTGCTCCTATCACTTCTTATGAACCAAGTACTAGCTGGGGATTCGGCATAGGTGCAAAATTTCTCTTCAAACCTTTTGGCGCTGGTGCTGATACCCGTACTTCAAACATTCCCTTATCGGTACAATATACTTTAAGAAATCAGTTTATTGCCTTTTCAGAATATACCGTATTCTTTCCTCATGAAGCATTCCTATTGAAAGGAAACCTTGGTTATTCAAAATTCCCGATAGGTTATTTTGGGATTGGTAGCGGTACCAAAGATGAAGATCAAATTGACATCTCTTTTAACAGCTTTCTATTTGAGCCTTTACTTTTAAAGAGGGTGGCTCCCAATTTATTTATCGGAGGAGGCTGGCGACTCAATAGTTTTAAAAGTGTTGAGTTATTAGAAAAACACGGAGACGATCCTGCAGGGACTTCCTTACAAGATTCCTTAGGTTCTACTTCTTCTGGGTTGGAGTTTGCTATTACTTTGGATAGCAGAGATAATGTATTGAATGCTCGAAAAGGAACTTTTGCAGAATTTACGCATGGCTTTTACAATGAAACTTTTGGTAGTACTAGTTCATTTATGTTGACCAAATTAAATTATAGACAATACTGGACCTTACTTGAAGACAGACCCTATGATGTCTTGGCAATCGAATTGTACACAAGACTGAGTTGGAATGACACCCCTGAGCTAGAGCTTTCTTCATTAGGTGGACCTGAACTTTTAAGAGGTTTCAGAGAAGCCAGATTTAGAGATCGTTATTCTTTTTTCAGTCAAGTGGAATACCGCTGGCAAGCACTCAATAGAATTGGTTTCGTTTTTTATGGAGGGGTTGGTGAAGTAACGGATAAGCTGTCGAACTTAGATGTTCGCAATTTAAAATACTCTGCAGGAACGGGAATACGATTCAAAATTGTAAAATCTGAAAATTTGAATATTAGAATAGATTATGCTTTTGGATTGGGCAAGAGTTCAGATCAGAATTTCTACTTAGGAATTGCAGAAGCGTTTTAATTGTTGAAGATTACGTGATTTCAAGTGGATAAATGATTCTTCTAAAATTCACTTAAAAGATCACCTATGCAAATCAAGTAGACAACCATAGACTTCTTTATACCTTTCGATCAAAACCTTTGTACTT
This sequence comes from Saprospiraceae bacterium, assembly GCA_045105695.1. GTDB lineage: Bacteria > Bacteroidota > Bacteroidia > Chitinophagales > Saprospiraceae > CALGLS01. Next base: position 7,642 of record JBGCDT010000159.1, read on the forward strand.
TCTCTATTCTACCCGCTTTGTCGGCTCCCAAGTTCCCTTCTCTACACCTCCCAAATATCTAAAGAAACCAACCAATAAAGCTCGGTTCATCGCAACAAAATATCGGACATGTCGAAAAGCCATAATATGGATGTTTAGTAAATGTAGCAAGCGATCTAACAATGGTATTACAACCAGTATCCCTAGGTAACCTAACAATAGTATTACGTAAAACCAATTCCCCAACAAACTTAAGTACAAAGCGATAGAAAAGCTGATGATGATGAAGAATGGCCCCAGCCAACGTAATACTTTATGTGATAAAAAAGCAAAACCCAGAGGTTCAAATGGTCTTTTAAGTATTGGAGAAAAAGTTACTAAATTTTGAAAGTTACCCGTAGAGATCCGAACCTTTCGGCGAAACTCTTCACTGATGTCTTGAGAAATAGCTTCGTAGCAAATGGCCTCCAAATCATTGATTGCTTTTCCACCTTGAAGCATGGCCTTGAAAGCAATGTAGAAATCATCAACAAGAAAATTAGTCGGAACTTCGTGGTAGAAATTAGACCTAAGTAGAAAGCAACCACCAAAAGGACCGATCATCGTACCCCAGAGTTTTCCTTCCCTATTTTTTAATTGAGCTTCCGCACTAACATAGCTGTTCTCTGATTTGGAAATTCCAGGCTGTCGGAGATTGGTTCCTAGGATATTAGTATCAACTAAGGCAATAGTAGGATCTTGAAAATGACGACAAAGTTTTTTCAATGTTTCCCTTTCCAACATGACAGAAGCATCAGTCATTAAGAACAGATGTTTGGAAGACTTGCCATGATCACTATATGCAGCCGCTACCAATTTATTTACGACTCCTGGTTTGCCTTGACGTTCGTTGAAAGGAAAGAAAGTTAGTCTCGGTTCTTTTTTTGCAAAAGCGGAAAGAATGGCATTGGTCTGGTCAGAGGAGCAATCAGAACCAACGTAGAAATTAAGCATGTCCTTTGGATAATCCAACTCCATCAGACTTTGCATCTTCTCTCGTATAACAGCTTCTTCATTATAGGCCGCCATGAGTATGGAAACCATCGGCAAATCTACAACTGCTTGATCCTCTACAATTTCTGTTTCAATATCTCTAGACCACCATTTCAGCAACAACGGATAGAAAATGTAACTGTGAAATAAACACAGCACACAAATCCAGAAGATAAAATGAAGGAGGATCAAAATGGGTTTGGCGTTTTAGTGCGGCAAATTAGGTAATATTACAGAGAAAGTGTGTAGGCATCCAGTACTCGTTTTGCAATGGATAGATTATCGTATTTTTCCACGATTAGCTGCCTAGCTGCTTTGCCGATAGATTGTAGTTTTTCTTTGTTAGAATGACAGTATTCCAAGGCTTCAAGAAACTCTTTTGGGTTATCGGCAATAAGCACGTTTTCTTTGTGGATAGCGTCTATTCCTTCCAAGCCAATAGTAGTGGTCAAAACAACTTTCCCTAGTGCCATTCCTTCCAAAATTTTGACCCGCATTCCACTACCACTAAGCAGTGGCACTAACATCAAACTATGGTCATTAATGAAAGCTTTAGCATCAGGAATTTCACCATGGATTTTCAACTGCTCATTTTCTAGTTTATACAAATCATCAGGCGTATTTCTACCGGCCAAGTGAAGCACTAGATCAGGGTGATTCTTAGTAGCTACTGGCCACACTTTTTCCAGGAACCATTGTAGTCCTTCTACATTGGGCATCCAATCCAGCGAACCTATAAAAGAGATGGAAAGTGGTTTTTGATAACTTGCTTCATTTAACTGATAATCAGTAGCATTAAGCCCAATAGGCGTAACCAATGCTCTTTGTCGAAAACCTAGTGATTCTTTTTTCTCTAAGTCGCGCTTAGTTATTGGTAATAAGAGATCATATTTATTTAAATGCCCTTTTTCATAGGTTGCTAATCTACTGGTCAATAATTGTAAATAATACCGTTTTGGAAGGAAGCTGGTATTGCTTGTAATCCTTTCCCAGATCTCATGCTCAACATTATGTGCACGCATGACTATTTTTGCTTTAGAATAGTTTCGAATAGTTTCTAAATATGGAGCTAGAAACAAAGTTTCCAACTGTACAATATCGAAGTCACCTGTTTCTAATAAAACGATAAGTTTTTTACGATAAGCATCATTATCAAAACGCGAAATATGATAGGATTTATTAGAGAATAAATTTGCGAAGGCAGCCGCAGATTTTACGGAAGTATCGACCTCTACAGCATGGATATTTTTGTAATGGTTGAAAGAATCTGGCAACTCCTGAATGTCAAAAAAATGCTTAGGCGTATTCATACAGAGCAAAGTCACCTCAGCCCCCAGTTGTTGCAGTGAACTGGCCAGCGTATAAATGGCGATCGCCTCTCCGTCTTTTACTGGGTATGGAAACTTCTTAGTGAGTTGTAGAATCTTCATTGCTCAACTGTGCTCTATCAAACTCCAGATCATTAGCACTAGACCCGCTAGAGCAATCACTCCAGCCAACCAACCAAATATCTGGGCCAACGAAATGACGTTGATGACAATAGCCCCAATGAGTCCTACTAAAAACAATAATGCGCCTATTCGAAATTTGCGAGAAGTGAGTACATTACCAAATGAGTTATTCTTTTTGAGGAAACGCTTAGTGAATTTCTTAAAGCGTTTTTTAAGTTTGGATGATCTCCAGTTTTTATTCTCTTTTGTGATTTGCGCCTTATCAATTTGCAGGTCTACGCTCGTAGCACTCTGCACGATTTCCTCAACAGGTTGGTGTACGGCTACTACTGCTTCAGAGTTGATAGCAAATATAGAGAGGAAGCCGAGACATAATATTCTGAGCCATATCTTTTTCATAAGTCAATTTTTGGATCTTAAATCAGCTATTTATTAAGCTTTACCCGGCAAAGATAAAAAGCTACTTGTATCCACAACAACCTAATCTAAATTTCTTGGTAATATGGAAAAAAAGAAACAAAGGACTTGTTTCTAAAGAAGTGTTTACACCTTCGGAATACGGATATGGAAAGTTGAGCCAACTCCTACCTCAGAGTCTAGCCAAATGTCTCCTCCGTGGCGTTTCATAATTCGCATACAAGTACTCAAGCCAATACCATTCCCTTCTATTTCTTGATTTAACTTTACAAATTGACAAAAGATTAATTCTGCCTTCTTTTCGGAAACACCAATTCCATTATCTGATATTGATAGTACCCAAGAGTCTTCGTTTTCCTTACCGCTGATCTGAAGAAGCAGGGCTTCTTCTTTTTTGAATTTTAAAGCATTCGAAATCAAATTTTGAAGAACGCTATCAATCATTAATCTATTCGCATACACACTTTTGGGAATGTTATCTATTTCAACGGAGCAATCAGTAGCTTCAATTTGAGTGGATATTTTTTTGAGCACATATTCAATAAGTTCTTCTGGGTCAAAATATTCTTTACTCAGTTCAGAAGAACCAACTTTTACATTTGATAGCGTTTCAGTTACTAATTTCCCTAAGTCAGCAGTAGCCTTTTGTATAAACATTAGGAATTCAGTCGCTTGCTCATTACTATCCTCCTCATCTGAATTAATATTTAGCTCCAGCAATTTTGCAAAGCTACTTATCGTCCGTATTGGAGATTTAATATCATGAGCCACAGAAATTGCAAATTGCTCTAATAAATAATTACTCTCTTTATACTGTTCAATTTCGTAATTCTTCTCTTTTATGACTTCCTTGTATTTAGCAATCAGTGATTCTATATCATCAACAGTAGCCAGAGCTGATAAACTAGTAAGTACTTGATCATCAAAATTTTCTGATTCCTTATTATTTATTCTATCCTGATTCATAAATTTTATGCTTAAACTAGACCTTGTAGGATTATGGGGTATTCTTCTTCTTTCTTTGGAGCCTTCTAGATTAATGGAATACGAAGACTTCAATTATGTATAATTTATATAATACGGACAAAAGCTTAGCCAATTCTTTCATATACATTTTTATACCGATCATCCCTGAAATACGTGTAAATATGTTCGCTTTCTTCGAAAATCACAGAATTATATACGTACATAGAAAATGGGCATTAGGGTCTAGCTCTAGCAACAGAATTGTATCTTTGTCTTGCAAAAACATTGACTGCTTTGAGTTCTATATCTTTTTACCATTAGCTTTTCAAAGTCACACCATCAACCTTTTTAACTATGACACTTCACTTTGGGCTTGAGTTCGATAATCCGGTATACCCAGAAGCAAAGAATGCTACTTGGCAGCTAGGGCCAAAAGGACTACTCAAAGTCCTAGAAACGCACTGTGGACTGACTGGTCATCCTACCAACAATCAACATCTTAGAATCGAACAATACAGACAAGTACTTTTCGCTTTTGCTGAAAAGCAAGCAACGGTTTTCTATGCTGCCACTCTTGAGACCGACCAACTGGCAGCGGCTACTACTCTATTGGAAATGCGTGATGAACTGTTATTGGCAGGGTGGAATTTTGAAATTAAGGCAGACACTCCAAAGCGATTAAAAACATTAGCTCATATAGAAGCTCTTCTCGGAGAAGAAGAAGACTTCAATTTATCTATGGGTTTTGCAGATCGATTTTCGATGTTATTGGAACATATTGATTTTCATGAAATACCTTTTAAGAAGATCATTACAAACGAACCTGATGAACTTCTTCCATCTCATCTAACAAGACTTTTACAAAAGTTAGAATCAAAAGGCATTCAACGCAGTTCGTTTGAAAAACCGAATGTAACTGGCGAAACAGATCTAGATAATTTCAAAAAAGTACTGCTCCGACAAACGGATCATTCCAAAAAGCCGGTAATTAAAAACGACGGAAGTTTGCTTCTGATCAGAGCTAAGCGAGATACGGAAGCAGCGGAATATATTGCCCAATTACTGCGCCTTAACCCTGAGTTGAAACCACTTTGTTTGATTCCAGAAAAAAGCAGAGTATTGGATAATGCACTCTGCCAGGAGGGCCTACCTAGCTTGGGCATAACAAGTGCTTCGCTCGCTAGACCTAGTTTACAGATCCTAAAACTCGCCACTGCTTTTCTCTGGAATCCGATTGATCCTTTTAAAATTTTGGAGTTTGTTTCCTTAGCAGT
>JBGCDT010000160.1:0-4490 GCA_045105695.1 Saprospiraceae bacterium
TGATCCTCCCACATAATCAAGCAAAGCGCTGAGCCTAATTGTAATCATAAAGACAATCAAGACCTTCCACTCCTAATAAGAAAAACAACGAAAATCAACATTCCATTGATGAGAAATTCACCTCAGAATTTCGTATAATGACTCGTCTCATAAGATTAGATACACTACCCCCCTTATCAAAAAATACCGTATTTTACCCAAAACCTAAGCTACTTCCTTCTATGACAAAACCCTTTCTAATCTTCCTTTTCCTATTCTTTCAAACCGCAGTTTACGCTATTGATAGTTTGTTGCTGACTCAGAAATTGGAGAAACTGGAACAAGTCGAAGGAGTACAAAAGCTAAATCTATTAAGTGAATTATCAGTAGAATTGCAGACGGAGAATAATTCACAGGCAAGAGCCTTCGGGGAAGAAGCTTTAGCATTGGCCGCCTCCTTGGGAGATTCAATCAAATATTATGAAGCCGTTAGTAATCTTGCTGTAGTAAATAATATTGATGGTCAGTATGAGGAAAGCATCCTTTTGCAGAACAAAGCCTTGCGCTATCATCAACGGATGGCAAATGAAAAAGAAGAAGCTAAATCGCTAAAAATACTCGGGACTATTTATACTCATTCTGGTAACTACGAGGTTGCAGATAGCATCATGTCTATGAGTGAATTTATTCTAAATCGAAGCAAGGACAATAGCGTGGGGTTGATGGATTTAAAATTGGAGCAGGGAATAAATTTTCTGGATTGGGCAAAATATCCATCTGCCGAAAAGGCATTTAAAGAAGCCCTGGATTTAAGCATAGCTATAAAAGACACTGCAACGATGGTTATCCTATGGAACAACTTAGGGATTGTGGCCAGACGCCAAAGCGATCTCAAAAAGGCTTTAGAATACTACTTTCAAGCGGAGCTACACCACAAACCTTCTGATTTTTTCAAAGCCAAGATTTACAACAACATTGGCATTATCTATAAAACGATGGGGAACTTTGAAAAATCACTTGAGTTCTATCAAAAGTCATTGGCCATTAAAGAAAAGTTGAAATTACAAAGATCCATTTCTTTCACGCTTCATAACATAGGAACACTATACAAACAAAAACTCGACTATGGAGAAGCACTAAAATATTATAATCGTTCCCTTGATATAAAAAACCAACTAAAAGGTTCTAACAATGGTTTGACGAAAACCCTAAATAATATTGGGAATGTCTATCTTCTTTTAGGGAAATATGAAGAGGCGGAAATTTATTACCAGAAGCATTTAAAAGTTAGTGAAGCAGAAAAGAATAATGATGAAGTATGTCGGGCATTAAATAATTTATCTGCCTTATATATCCAGAAAGAGAATTATCAGGATGCAATTACCTATGGGCTGAGGAGTCTTGAAATAGCAGAGGAAATTAATTATCCAAGAATCATTCGTTCTTCTTCTGAAAATCTGTCAAAGTGTTATAAAGCAATTGGCGATTCCTATAAGCACTTATTTTATCAAAACCAATTTTGGGTAGTTAATGATAGCATGCTCAACAAGGAATCCATTTTAGAGATTTCGAAATTAGAACATAAGTATGAGCGATCGCACTTAGCGCAAAATATACTATTGGAAAACGAACAACTAAAAAACCTGGAGAGTCAACGTAAAAACCGTCGTTTAAAAACCATGTTGATCGCCTCCCTTATTTTTCTTTGTTTATTGCTTTTTGGAATACTAGCTTATTGGGCCTACCAGTATAATTTAGCTAAAGCTCAACAAAAGCTAAATTCAAAGTTGGAAAAAAGCAATCTCCAAATAGAATTATTAGAGGAGAAAATATCGCACAAACAATCTCAATTTGGTAACCAAACTAAAACACTAACAGAAAAAGAAGAACAAATTGTAATCTTAGAAAATCAATTAAAACTCCTTAAGGAAGCAGATAATAAAGAACCCATTCTGTCTGACCTTCATTCTTTTTTAAATAAAAATCTTCAAACAGAGCAAGATTGGAAAGATTTCAAACACTACTTCACCTCCGTGCATAAGGACTTTTTCAAAACGCTGAAATCGACTTATCCAAAGTTAACCACCTATGATTTGAATCTTTGTGCTTTCATCAAATTAAACCTCCACAATAAGGAAATTGCACAGATCTTGGGGATCAGTCCCTTAAGCGTAAAGAAAGCTCGTCAGCGTTTATTCAAGAAAATGAATATCGAAAGTAGCGAGTCTTTGGTTAATTACATCATACAACTATAGCCTCCTTCCAACTTCTTGCTTAAGTCCCAAAGAAGTATTGGTTGCTTTCCTTAAGCCATTTATTTTTTGTGTTTTCACTCCATGTCTCCCCATTGTCTAGGGGCTGTCACTCCATTGTCGCCCCTGAAAAGGCTCTTCTTCGCCTTTAATATATAGACCTTTCCAATACCTTAGTAAATCCCTTTTTCTAATGACTTGCCATGCTGAGAAGGCATTTGTCCTTCCTGAGTAACACCACTTCTATGCATCGGTGATTCATATTATTTATCCGTACTTATTTTAAAAACAAACCAAAAAAACATGACTAACTTTTACCTATTTATCAAAACCACTTCATTGCTTTTCCTTCTTTGTGGAGCTAATGCTCTAATCGCTCAAGTTTCTATGGGCTTTGAAAATCTTATGACTACTCAGACTTGTGGTAGCACAACCTGTAATTACACTGATCCAACTTCAGCTGCCTCCGCTCATGTATTAATGGACGCTGGTGGAATTCCCGTTTCGTCTCCTTCATCAGGCACTACCTTAGGTTTTACCTCTAGCTTTGAACCTACCCGGACAGGAGGCTCCACCACTGGCTTGAATGATGGCGACTTTTTTGGATATGCTGGCTCCACCACTATTAGTAATAATCTAGGGCAGAATGCATTCCAAGGCTCCCAGGCTTTCATTGCTGAAGATACCGATGGAGAAGTGACCATTACTTTTGATCCCGTTAATCTCACAGGAGCAGTTGCCCCAATGTTTACGATGAATTATATTCTTGATGGAGGATTCGAGTTTAGCGATGGAGCGAATGATCTTTTCTATATCGGACTCAATATTACTGGTTGTCCTTCAGCTACGACCATAGATCTCTTAGACGCCAATGGTACCGGCGCAGGTGGTAGTACCAATATGAACAGCATCACAGATCAGACTTGGTTTCCGCTTAGTCAGGACCTTTCCGCACATATAGGTTGTCAGGTTGAACTAGTCGTTAACGTTGATTTGAATGCTTCTACCGAAGAAGTCGCCATTGATAACATAGCTTTCAGTTCTGGAGCTTTACCAGTCGAATTGATCGATTTTATAGCTAAGCCAATTGAAGAAAGCATTCGTCTGAACTGGTCTACCGCATCAGAGTTGAATAATGATAAATTTGAAATTCAAGAAAGTCAAGATGGAAGAGCTTTTCAAAAAATTGGTGAAATAAAAGGAAATGGAACAGATAGTAAACGACAAGACTATTCCTTTAAAGTAGAAAATCCGAAGAATGGAATTTCCTACTACAGATTAAAGCAAATTGATTACGATGGAAAATTTGAATATAGTAAAACCGTAAGTGTTCGTTTTGCGACCGATCAAAATGACGTAGAAGAGTTTTATCCAAACCCAAGCAAATCGGGAATAGTGCACTTAAATTATACCGCTCAGAAAAATGACGAAATCCAGATTTCTGTTTTTGATCTCTCTGGTAAATTAGCCCTTAGTCAAATCAAAGCAGTTACAAGAGGAAGTAACAACCTAAGTTTTGATTTTTCTGAGTTGAATCAAGGTATTTACATGGTTACTATTGAGACGGAAAGAAAGCTAGTTAACCGTAGATTAATAATTGGAGAATAGTAGTATTCATAGTTTCAAAGAGGCATTCAATTTATTGCAAATAATAATTGGAGTTCTTCTTTATTATCAAGGGCTGAAAATGGGGTCACCAACTCTTTTTCAGCCCTTGCTGAATCTGCGTTATGCTAAATGTAGGAAGACTAGGCGATTATACTACATACTGACAATGGCGAGTTCTATCTGTTAGAATAGTTGATTTGACTTTAGAATTGCATTGCAACTTTTTTAAGCAATACAACTAATCATTTAAAACGAAATTAGCTAACTTCGTTTATTAGACGTAATTGTATCTCACTAACAAATAGTAAGTTCTATCTAAAACTCAATCCAACATCTCCACAAAAACATAAAACATGAACCGTCATATACTTCTCTCTTTAGTTACCTCCCTCCTATCACTCACCGCCTGCCTAGACCACGACCCAGACCCCAGCTGCATAAAACCCGATACCTTCAAAGTCCAATCCTTCGCTACAGTCATTTCCAATGAATCGGTCACTAATGAAGAAGACAGCGGCACCTACTGGGTTTGCAACGGCGGCGAACTCACCCTCACTGGGACAGACAACCTAGTCCTAGTCGACTCCGCTGGTGTAGTCATCATCGCACGACATAAAAACGAAGCCTTCAACCTAGACGGCGGAAAAATAA
>JBGCDT010000161.1:0-2926 GCA_045105695.1 Saprospiraceae bacterium
CTGTACCGACCCAGTTACCTGCCAACTTAATATAATCCGCATTAGCCTCAATATGAATACCACGTTCTTGACTTCTGGTTAGGATAAGGCTTCTTAATTCGCTGTAATCACTACTTGCTCCAAAATTTATCAAGTCATCAGAAGCGTTAAGCGCATCTCCATCCACCCGAATTAGAGGAGTGGCCGAAAATCCAGTCTGGGTAGTACCATCAATAAATACCGTATCAGATATAGTAGGAAGCATAGAAGTAAGAGCAATAGTTTGAATGCCTCCACCTGTGATATTAAAACAGATAGTGTCTCTGCCTGTTGACGCATTGGCTTCTTCAATTGCTGCTCGCAAAGTACATTCACAATTAGAATCCGCACATATTCCGTCGCCCGGATTTGTATCTGCTCCATCACCGGTACTATTGACCGTAATGCAACCATTAACAATATTAGTCATGCCGCAATCGGGATCAGCACAATCTATCAGCCCATCGCAGTCATCATCTATGCCATTATTACAAATTTCAACCATCGGTATACAAGCCGTATATGCACTATAAATATTACAATCCGAAACAACATTATAAGCATTGGCTCCTGCATCCCAATAAACCAATTCACAAGCATCAAAATCAGTAGTTATAAAACTATAAAAACTATAATCACACACCATCGTACCCGTACCAAGAGTAGGTGCCGAAGAGTTATGATGGATACTGATATATTCATTAGTATTTGGGTTTCTTAATATTGCATAAGCAACTCTATTAGAAGATTCTTCAAACAGACCTTCACTACCCGTAAAGTTAGCATCAAACCAATTTGTAGGAAGCGCAGGACCTGCGTTCCAGTCTGAAATAACCGTGATTTCTTCACAAGGTGAAACAATCGTTGATGCCGGAAATGTAAATACCGGAGATCCCGTTCCGTTCTGATCTACATAAAGTTCCCAACCTGATATATCTACATCCGTTCCACCAAAGTTGATAAAACTAATGAAATCATCTCCATCCTGATCGTCTGAATTACTGTCCCCTATGTTTTGCGAATCCGCATCTCCATATATCCTGGACATCCCAATTCCATCAAGCAAACAAGCTGGCGAGTTAGGAGAAACGCAAGTATTCGGCAGTATTGCCACGGCCGCTGCCGTCCAGTTTGTACTGGTTGAGGTATACATAGCGGTCGTCAAACCTCCTCCGGCCTGCGTACTCGCTGCTCCGGCAATACTACTATTAACAGTAGCATCCCAGTATTCTGTCTGACTTCCTCCGGGTACAATATCTGTATCACCATTATTAAAAGCCACCATTCCGAAGACGATTTCATTCGCTGCAGCAGTTACAGACGCATTACCAAGGGTACCATTACCGGTAGAAGAAGCAGGTGTTCCGAAAGGCGTGGTCTGATTTACATCAGCAAAACTTTGAGCACCAATGACCGCATTTTCATTTACACTATTATTGAGCACAATATTATAAGTACCTACTGGTGGGGCTATCAAGTACCAAATCTCTACTCTCGTTTGTGAGGGGTGAGTATATCTGCCTAATCTAGTTAGTGCAACTCCATTATAGGTCAAGGAGGTGACCTGGTGACCTGGCTGTTGAGCCGAAACTCCAACCATCAATAATCGGTCAGTGCCTGCTCCGGTAGTATGAGAAAAGGTCACAGAGTTGGAATTATTTAACACGCCTGTAGAAGCTGTTCCCGGAGTTATCCAGTCAGCGCCTTTTGTAGCATTATTTTCAGTTTCAAGGATGTCAGAACAATCTCTTTCATTACTTTCATTCTCTTGAAAAGCGGAAAAATAAATTGGAAAAAATACCTGTCTAAAGCTTTGAACAAAGCCTTCAATATTTCCCATTCCAAAGCAGGATAAGAAAACAACACCAATAACAAAGGAATATAGGTTCGACTTTCTGACGAAAGTCGATGTACCTGTAGCGGATCTACCGGAGTATTTGCGAAAAGTATTAGTGCTATTCATTTTTTATACAGAGCCATTTTTATGCTACTATAGCTTTTGAAAAATAATTACTACTTACTATTGCTTTGTCAAATTCGGAGCTTTAGCGGAACAACATTCATCATCAGCATTATCTATATTCCCATCTGCATCATCATCAATACCGTTCATGCAATCTTCAGGTTGATTAACAATAGTAATTCCACCAAATTCCGAAGTATTACTCGTCACTCCGGGCTGAGTAGCGATGGCCGTAATCCTATCCGAAGTACTGATTCCTAAACCAGTCACATCAATTTGAAAATGAAACCTATTTGTCGTTCTAGTCAAAAAAGTTCCAGTTCCATCATCATCATAAGTCCCCATAGTTGCATCCAAATCTTCCACAGCACCTTCGGTAACCGTAGCTATAGATGTTTGCCCCTCTCCAAAGGACGTTAGATATCCTCCGGGAAGCGGGTTGGGATTGGGGCCTGCGTCTGCGATGTAAAAATCCAAGATGGCTCCAGGTCTGGCAAAACCAGTTAGCGTAAGTGTATTGCCTACCAAGTTATTTCCTTCCAGAATTGGCATATTGTAATAATCATTAGGACCGGTATCTACATCTCCATTATCATTCGGACGTACTCCTTTCGAACCAAGATCAATTGCCAACTCTCCATTATTACCAAAACTATTATTTCTAAAACAACAACCAGTACCAGTACCGGTAGTCAGATGAATTCCGGTACCAGAGTTGTTCCGAATAATATTACCAATTTCTGTTCTGTCTGTATTTGTAAAAGTACTGTTACAACCCACAGAGGTATTATCAAAAATACCCGTAATAACAACCCCTTCTCCATTATTACCTAAACTGGTTGTACCATCAGCCCCTACCCCAATGTAGTTTCCAGCGATGGTCGAATTATCATGATCGCTCAAGCGTATTCCATCTCCGTTGTTTCCGCTAATGACGTTTCTTTC
>JBGCDT010000162.1:0-9001 GCA_045105695.1 Saprospiraceae bacterium
AAATGCCCATATCTTTACCCTCGAAATAACTATCAATGAAATATACTATTACAAATATCGCTGCCACTTGCTGTTGTTGTCTTGGAATACCAATTCACAATGGGGGGCGCATGTCATAGTATAATATTTTACTAAAGACAAAAAAGGAGTCTTCTCATTCGAGGAGGCTCCTTTTTTGTTTGTAGTGCCTCCTCTATTTTCAAATTAAGAATTCAAAAATTAAGTCCTATGAAAAAAATCTATGTAATCCACGAGAACGATGAATGGGTCATCCCCTTGAGAAAAGCTTTTGCTGAATTGAATTTACCCTATGAGGAATGGCATATTGATGACAATAGCTTGAATCTAAATGCCACTCCTCCCGAAGGGATATTTTATAATAGAATGAGTGCATCCTCCCATACCAGAGGGCATCGTTTTGCGCCAGAGCTTACCGGCAATTTACTAGCCTGGCTAGAGCTTCATGGCAGAACGACCATCAACGGCCGAAGAGCTTTACAATTGGAAGTCCGAAAATCAGAGCAGTATTTAGCCTTACAGCAATTTGGAATCAAACACCCAAAAACCATTATCGCCAATCATACAGGTTTACTTGCACAGGCGGTCGATCAACTCAATCAATTCCCTTTCATCATCAAACCAAACCGAGGCGGTAAAGGAGCCGGAGTGCAGTTATTTCACAGCAAAGAAAGTTTGATTCAAACCATTGATGACAACCAATTGGGGGAATCACTAGATGGTATTTGGTTGGTGCAACAATATGTCAAACCGGCGAGTGGAAGAATCGTCAGAGCAGAATTTGTCGGAGGTGAGTTTCTTTATGCAGTGAGCATTGACTCCAGCAAAGGTTTTCAATTATGCCCTGCCGATGCTTGTAATATAGAAGATACATTTTGCCCAGCGACTCCTAATGCTGATGAATCAAAGTTTGTCATTTTAGAAAACTATGTAAATGAAGATTTAGAAAAGTACGCTGCATTTTTGAAAGCAAATCACATTGGAATTGGAGCAGTAGAATATGTCGAAGATAAAAATGGTCAACGATATGCTTACGATGTAAATACCAATACAAACTACAACTCTGGTGCAGAAGCCACTTTTGGAAATCACCACGGAGGTATGTTTGCTATAGCTAAATATCTGGGAGAAGTATTAAATAAGGAAATTGAAAAAGAGAAAAAAGGAACTCATTCTATTCCTAGAAGATCAAGAGCGTAAATTCATAACAATACATTTACAACTCTAATTACCTTGTTGCTTTGTGCTGTAGTTAATTGTCTCGGATTCGATTTGAGATAGCTAAACTACAGCCAAAGTAATTTTTTTATCCTATTCTCACAGCTCTACCCTACTTCTCCACACTCCTTTTCTTTATCAACAAAACAATGTGGATAATTAAATTCTGAAAAGTTTGTTCGCTTCAGAGAATGGCCCTACATTTGTCATGTTACTTTTTGGTAACATGTAAAGAAACACTATATGATTTGGAAGGCGTTGTCGGATCCAACCAGAAGATCTATTCTCAACTTGTTGAGGAGTGCGCCTCGTACAACCGGTGAAATCAGTGATCAATTTGACCTCTCACGCTTTGCTATCATGAAACACTTAGGCGTGTTGGAAAAAGCAGATCTGATTACAATTAAACGGGAGGGAAAATTCAGATATAACTATCTCAATCCTAAACCTATTCAAAACACCTACGAAGAGTGGGTTAGTAATCTGACACAATTGTCTTTTTATACCGAACCAACGACCCGGAAGATGGGCAAAAACAAAAAATCAATCCACAGCAGTAAAGTAGACCTTGTGTTTACTTACAAGGCGACTAAAAAAGTAGTCTGGCAAAACCTGACTCAAAAAACGTCGTCTTGGTGGATGAAAGATTGCTTTACTCATCCCAAAACCAAGAAAGTCATACTTGAGTTAAAACCAGGGGGATTATTGTACGAGGATATCAGTAGTAAGGAGGGGTTTGTGTGGGCTACCGTAACAGGTATTCATCACGAGAACACTTTATTGCTTAAGGGGCAGGTGCCAATGGATTTTGGTGGTCCCGCGCTGTCTTTTCTTAATATTTCACTGGAAAGCAAAGGACGGCAAACAACTCTGCGAGTAACCGATGTTATTCTGGGAGAAGTATCCGACAACCTTCTAAATTCATTAACTAAGCACTGGACAAAGCTATTTGATGTAGGATTACGAGCTTTGATTGAGAAATAAACCTCTTTTTCTCTTTTCATAATAGAAAAAATAGTTTATCTTTGCAGCCGTTTACATTAAAAACAGTGTATTATGAAAAAAGAAATCCATCCAGAGAGTTATAGAATGGTTGTGTTCAGAGACCTTTCCAACGGCGAAGAGTTTTTGACAAAATCTTGCGTTCCTTCTAAGGAAACGGTAACATACGAAGGCAATGAGTATCCACTAATAAAATTGGAAATCTCTAGTACTTCTCACCCATTCTTCACAGGTAAAATGAACTTCGTTGATACGGCTGGACGTATTGAGAAATTCAACAAGAAATTTGCGAAGTTTGCTAAGAAAGAAGAGAAGCCAGCGGAGTAAGCTGTTCTGGTCTTGACTTCTTGAAAAGCCCGGTTACATTTGTAGCCGGGCTTTTTGTGTTTGCTCACGACAATTTTCACAAAACTTTAAGGCATCTATTCCTAATCAAATCTGTCATTTTAACGTTTCTACTGTAGATCAAAAGTTGATAAACCCAATACTAACACTCATACAACATACCATGATGTCGAAACACAAATATATCCTCCCCCTACTAGCATTTCTAATGATTACCTTTGCAGCAAACGCCCAACAAAAAATCCAATGGGGCGATCCTATTAAAAACAATACTAAATCTATTCTGGAAAAAATCATTACTCAGGATGCCACTGGTTTTTACGCTCTTAAAACACGACAGGGCAAAAACAAGATTTCTGATGGCCCACAGAAAGTGTACATCGAACGCTATGATTTGAACATGAATCTAAAAAAAGCGAAAGAAATTAATCTTAAGTGGAAAAAGAACAAACGTCAATTTGAAGATATTCAGATGATCGGCGGAGAACTCTATCTTTTTACATCTTACAACAACCTAGCGAAACGCAAGAATTTTCTGTTTGCACAAAGGATGAATAAGCAGACATTCGATGTTGAAAATAAGCTAAACTATATCGCAGAAATAGATACCCGAGGTGAGTTCAAAGAGGGAACTTTCAATTTTCACATTTCAAAAGACAGCAGTAAGGTCTTGATATTAAATCAATTACCTTATAAGAAAAATCAGCCAGAGCAATTCGCACTTCACGTTTATAACAATGATCTTACATTGAGTTGGGAAGATAATATTATCCTCCCCTACAATGACAATCAATTCGAAATTGAGGACTACCAAATTGATAACGACGGGAATGTGTACCTACTCGGCGTTCTGTACGGAGACAAAATTAAAGCTCGAAAAAGAGGCTTACCCAATTATCAATACGTACTCCTCTCCTATCGAAACATGGGAACAGAGAAAGAAAAATACCCCATCAAAATTCGGGAAAAATTTATAACCGACTTGACCTTTAGGCCATCAAATACTGGTGAATTGGTATTCTGTGGTTTCTATTCGGAGCATGGAACATACAGTATCAAAGGCACTTACTTTTTCCGCTTGAACCCTCAAACTCAGCAGATATCCAACCAAAGTTTGAAAGAACTAGATTTTGATTTTAGAACAGAATACGTTTCTAATCGAAAGAGAGACCGCATGGACAACGATGATAAAAAAGCAGAACTCTATCAATTTTCACTAGATGATTTAATCCTCAGAAATGACGGAGGAGCATTGTTAGTAGCTGAGCAATACTTTGTAGAAGAAATCAGAGAGTATGATCAATTTGGGGTTGGAGCTGGAGTTGGCCGATTTGATCGTTTCGGGAATAACAACTTTCGAATTAGCTATATTTACAACTACAATGACATCATCGTTGTAAACATCGGACCAGATGGCGACATTGAGTGGGCAAGTAGAATTCCAAAACGTCAGGAAACCGAAAATGATGGCGGTTGGTACTCTTCCTATTCCATGTCTATTGTTCGGGACAAAATCAATTTCATCTACAACGATAACGGAAGAAACTTCAGCGGCGAAATTGAAGACAGAAGAAGAGGTCGTTATAATTTCAACGGTCGAAATTCTGTAATTGCGCTTAGCCAAGTTAGCCCTGATGGGACAGTCAGTACTACTCCGCTAGGACAGAATCGACAAGCTGGAGTCATTACTCGTCCAAAAGCTTGCAAACAAATCGGACCAGAGACGATTGCGATTTATGGAGAGAATGGAAAGTTTTATCGATTTGGGAAGGTGGGGCTGTAGTTTTTAATAGTCAAATGAATGAACCCGCCTGCTGTGCGAACGTGCAGGTTTTGAATAATTGAATTTTGTACTCAGTTCGTAAATTTCGCAGATAACTTTACGCCTGCCTTTATGGACCTCGTGAGATAGATAAAGCAGAAGGGCTAGACTTTGTAAAACAGTTGAAGAAATTTTTTTTTGCCAAAAAAAATATTCGATTATAATAGCCGCTTTACGAACTGTTGCACTCACACTATGCCTACTTCGCAAGATCCGTAAAAGTAGGCGCAAAGCTTATAAATAAGCATAATGAAAAACATAGCCATTTTCGCTTCCGGTTCCGGTAGCAATGCAAAGAAAATAATGGAACACTTTGAAGGACATCCTAAAATTCGGGTTGCCCTCATCGTTTCCAATAGATCAAAAGCAGGAGTATTAGAACATGCGAAGACGCATGAAATACCTACTTTAACAATTAAGAAGAATGAATTTTACGAAAGTGAAGAAATATTAGAAATTTTTAACAACTATTCCGTCGATTTCCTAGTGTTGGCGGGCTTTTTGTGGCTTATCCCCAGTTATCTGGTACAGTCGTACCCACACCATATCTTGAATATCCATCCTGCTTTACTTCCAAAATTTGGCGGAAAAGGCATGTACGGCATGAACGTACACCGGGCTGTAAAAGCAGCCAACGAAACTGAATCCGGCATGACGATCCACTGGGTCAATGAACGTTATGACGAAGGCGGAATCGTTTTCCAAGCCAAGTGCCCAATTACCGAACCTGATACCCCTGAAGACATTGCCCGAAAGGTTTTGTCGCTGGAACATCAGTATTACCCGAAGGTCATTGAGCAGGCCATTACCGATTTATAAATTTACCAACCGTACCAGGTCGTTAAAGATTTCGTTGTAAAACGCATCTAAATCACTGTATATCAGTATAAAAAAAACAATAATATCACGTAACAATGATATTGTTGTGATATTACTGTTATATGTATTGTGCTTGCAAACGTTGTCTCCTTACATAACTAACTGTGGGTGGTCGAACAACAACAAACCATACTCCTCCTACGACAAAAAACGTATTATGAAAAATACATTTGTTATTATTTCTATCCTCTTGACTAGTTTTAGTCTCTCTGCACAGGAGTGGAAAAAGATGTCTAAAAAAGCAGACAAATTATACAAGCAAGCGCAGTACGAGGAAGCTGCTTCGCTTTATGAATCTGCCTGGGAAAAGAAACGCAGCAAAACCAACTTGATGTATAAAGCGGGGGAGGCTTATTATGAAATGCGCGACTTTCGACGAGCAACCCAAGCTTTTGGAAAAGTAAAAGATGCAACTGGTAAATCTGGTTTAGCAGGTTTGAAATACGCTAGAAGTTTAAAACAAAATGGCGAATACGAAAAGGCAAAAGAAGAATTAGTCTACTACATCAAACGCTACAAAGAAAAGGATAAAAAGGTGGTTGCTAAAATCGTACAGATGGAAATCGAGGGTTGTGAGTTGGCTTTACAACTAGGTTCAGAAAAACCTGAGAACGTGCTGATTGAGTATTTGAGTGAGAACATTAATACCCTTGAAGATGAATTTGCCCCTGTTCCTTTTTCTGATGATATTCTTTATTTCTCTTCCACAGTTGGCGACAAGGTGAATATGTATCGTTCTCAAAGACAGTCTGGTGTGTGGACTCCTGCGGTTGTCCCTGATTTACCTAAGGTTGGAAAAGGCGTGATTTGTAATGGGACATTCGCTCCTGACAATTCACGATTCTACTTTACAATTTGCGAAGCAGAAGGAAAATGGAAAGGAGCGGAAACGGCTTGTGATATTTATATGACCAAGCGCGTGAATCAAGAATGGTCCGCTCCGCAGAAGTTGCATGATTACATCAAAGACGATGGAAAAACAGCAACTCAACCTTACGTAGTTCATCAAGGAGATGAAGAAATTCTATTTTTTGTATCTGATAGAGATGGTGGATTTGGTGGCCTTGACATTTGGTATACCAAGCGGCAAATTAAAGCAGATGATATTGATTTTACGTTGCCGAAAAACGCAGGGCCAATGGTCAATACGATGGGTGACGAACTGACTCCTTACTACAATGATTTAAAAGAAGCTTTATTTTTCAGCTCCAACGGACATCCTTCGATTGGTGGTTTTGATATTTTTGAGTCTTCCGACAAAGGTGATTATTTTGGACAGAGTGTTAACTTAGGAACGCCGATCAACTCTGCCAATGATGATTTTTTCTATAAAGAAGAGAACAATGGTAATGGTGGTTTCTTAGTCAGTAATCGTTTGTTTGGACTGGAAAAAATTACGAGTACGCATGATGACATATTTTATTTCTCTACCCCAAGAGAACAAATCGTCATCAGCGGAACGGTACTGAACGAAGAAACGAAGCAACCAATGGAAAACGTAGTCGCCAGTTTATTTGAAATCAAAAGCAACAACAGAAAGCGTTTATTACAGGCGAAGACTTTTCCGAAAGGAAGCTATGAATTCATATTGCTGCCTAATAAAGATTACAGTCTCATCGTAGAGCGAGAAGGCTTTGGTTCTTCTAAATACAACTTCACGACTTTTCATCACGACAGCATCAGCGAGTACACCAGAGATTTTTCTTTACAGGCTGGGCAGGACTTAGTTGCGAATGCTACGGTTTCCAGAGTAAACAATTCGCCTCAACCAACGAAGCGGAAATCCGTTTCCACAACCCCAAGTAAAACAACAAAACCAAAGACAACAACCACTCATAACAGGACGTACACGTCTACCAGAAAACCAGCTACATCAACGGACAACACCAACTCCGTTGCAGCTACCAAACCAAAGGTAAGTACACCAACAAAAAAGAAAACCTATCCAAAACGAAAGGTTACTTCCAGCGCACCAGTCTACGATGGTGTTTATTACAAGGTGCAATTGACGGTAGTCATTACCTTCAATCCTAATCAGTCTCAGTTCCGGGATGTGAAAAACATGGGTCGTTTGGATACTGAGTTTTTACCTGCGAAGAAATGGAACCGAGTTTTGCTAGCAGAGTTCTTTACGATAGATGAGGCGCATCGGGCGATGGTGAAGGCACAGCAGCTGGGATTCTTTGATGCATTTTTGGTAAAGTATCGGGATGGGAAGCGGGTGACGCCTTAGGGCTTATTTGATTTGACCAAAGACTTATAAAAATGCTCGCAGCGACTTGAACAGTCATTGCGAGCATTTTTAATTTTAAGGTGACATAGGTTCAATTCCACCCATTTATAATTACTTTTCTAGCAAGATGAATTTCCCACTCTCCACCCGCTCACCTTTCCGAACCTGAACCAAATAAGTTCCACTAGCAAAACCCCCAACATTCAAAACAACAGAATTCGCATTCACCTGCTGCGTCAAAACCACCTGTCCTATATTATTCATAACAATAATATCACAATCGCTCAAATCTCCAGCAATGGTCAGATAATCCACCGCAGGATTTGGAAATAGTTTATAGTGTTTTGAAAAACTGAATGTCTCTTCCTTTGACACTTCCAGCTCGCAGGCTTCAATAGCTTCCAGAATCGCCGAGTACTTTGGAGCTGGTGTCGCTATAGTATCCTGATCCATCGTTTCCAGAATCCCCCAGCTTCCGTAACGCGCACTTCGCCCAGCAACGAAGGAAAAATTCATCAACTGCAATGGTTCCTCCCCTTCCTGCAAGGTTCTTAAAAAGTCAAACCATTCCATATACATATTGTACATCGAAGTATCTCTTTGTATATCCAGTAATGCTTGTGCATACGTCGGTTCTTCTCCGAAAGGATGTGGCGTAATGTGCTGGCCACCTTCGTAAAAAACCATTGGGACATTTAGCGGATCAGCTAATTCATTTTTTTGTGATTCTAACCAAAGCTTGGTGTCCTCCATTCCCTGACGGGCGTAGAAAGCGACATCGGTTGTGGTTGCATCTGCGCCCAGATTATCCAAAGCGGTATCTCCTTCCTCGGTCAGGCCAAAATAAAAAGTTGGGGTGATGGCATCAAAACTTCCAGGCGTCAGATTGTTGACCATTCGATTGCTGACGTCTTGCCAGGACACTTGCACTCCTGCCACCCGCGTGATTCTATCCAACTCATTTGCGAAAGCGGCAGACCAAATGTCCAGACAATTTTGCACATAAGGAACGATCCCTTCGGGCCAGGAAATATTTTGTGATTCACAACCATATTTATTTAGCCATTGGGTTTGCCCAAAAATCCAGTTCCAAATTTCATTGCTGTATTCAACAGTCAGGTGGCGTTCTGTTTCCAGATTATCTCTGAATAGCTCCGCCATGTTTTCAATATAATCATCATTGTCCCGATGAGGTACACAACCCCAACCATCGAGATTAAAATCATTTAATAACTTAATCATCATCTCGTAAGGAATCCCTTTGTTGGTGGCCCACGTGTAATGATCCATTTGCGCGCGATCCTCCCAAGCGAAAAGGAAAGGGTCATCCCAGGACCAGTTATCAGGTTGTCCCCAGCTATTGGTCGACCCCCAATCCATAAACCGAACAGAAGGAAAAATCGAAAGCTTTTCTAACCAAAGAGAATAGAACGGTTCCGTTTCGTAGGTCGCTTCTGTACCAGGCATCAGCACTCTGATGTTGC
>JBGCDT010000163.1:0-9638 GCA_045105695.1 Saprospiraceae bacterium
CCATTGAAGTCAATCAGTCCAAACTTATCACCGTTTCTAACTTTGAAATACTTAATGCTTTGTTCATTCAGAGGCTGAATTTCGTCATAGGAGAGGGGGAATAAGAAATTGTTATTACTATCAATGGCATCGTATCCGTTGTCTGATTTTACGACATAGAGATGCTCATTTAGTTTTAGCTTCTCTTTGTTATTGTAAGTATTTTGAGCACAACCAAAACATACCATGAGGGTACAGAGAATTACAAAAAAACATTTCATCTTTTCCATTTTTTAAAACAACCCATACAACTCCGCATCCACCTTATTAATAATATCTCCCATGTCCGTCGGCGTATTTAGAAAATCAACATTATTCACATCGATCACCAACAGCTTGCCTTCTTCATATCCGTCAATCCATTCGTCATAACGATCATTCAAACTCTTGAGATAATCCAAACTCATAGAACCTTCATAATCACGTCCTCTAGATTGGATGTGTGAAACCAGTGTCGAAACATCTGCCTTCAGATAGATCAGCAAATCAGGAGCCTGAATCTGAGAAGTCATCAGCTCAAAAAGATCTAAGTAGTTGTTGAAATCACGCGTAGCCATCAAGCCCATCTGGTGGAGGTTGGGCGCAAAGATTTTAGCATCTTCGTAGATGGTTCGATCCTGAATGACCGTAATGTCTCCGTTGTGGATGTCCACGATTTGCCGGTAACGGTTATTCAAAAAATAGATTTGCAAATTGAAAGACCAGCGTTTCATATCCACATAAAAATCGCTGAGGTAAGGATTGTTATCCGTAGACTCATAATGGACGGTCCAGCCGTAATGCTTTCCCAGTTTTTCGCAAAGAGTGGTTTTGCCAGCGCCGATATTACCAGCTATGGCTACGTGTTTGATCTTAGGTAGGTCTGTATGTTTCTCGTTCATGTACAATTGTTTGTAAAAATGGCTTGGAAAAATTCCAATAATCTACTGCCCAACTACTCGAATGTCCGCGAATTTAGACTATTTTGCAGTGAACTTTTAAGATTCATCAAAAGAATTGTATTGATTATCTAATTTATCGTTATGAAGATTGATAAAGCGCTAATTTCCAAACTTGAAAAACTGGCTAACCTCGAACTAAAGCCAGAAGAAAAAGCTCAAATCGAACAAGACCTCAATAAGATGTTGGCCATGGTCGAAAAGATAGAGGAGCTAAATACCGATGGTGTAGAACCACTGACGCATATGACGGAGGAGGTGAACCAGTTTAGAAAAGACGAAGTGAAAGGACAGTTGAGTTCTGAGGATGCTCTGAAGAACGCGCCGGTGAAGGATGAGCGGTTTATTAAAGTGCCGAAGGTGATTAAGTAGGTTTGGTAATGGAATAATTGGAGGGTTGAATAAATGAATTTTACCCACAAGATGTATTTCTATATTCACAAAAGTTGTTAATGAGATGATAACCTAGGAATGTAATAACCAGTTTTACCTCAGACTACACTATACTAGCGAATGATACGAATTGAGCGTTCATTCAATTATTTAAAAACAAAAAACTGAGCGCCATTCAATCATTCAAAATTCAAAAATTCAATCCTTAAACAAATGAACCCAATAATCTCCGTAAAAGAACTCCAAAAAGTCTACGTCATGGGCGTGGAAAAAGTATTCGCATTGCAAAACGTTTCACTCGATATTCAAAGGAACGAATACGTCGCATTGATGGGCCCATCGGGCTCTGGTAAGTCAACTCTGATGAACCTGCTCGGTTGCTTAGACACACCATCAAAAGGAGAGTACTTCCTCAACGGAACTAACGTCAGTACGATGGAAGACAGCGAGTTGGCTGAAGTCAGAAACAAAGAAATCGGTTTCATCTTTCAAACCTTTAATCTGCTACCAAGGTTATCTTCTCTAGAGAATGTTGCCTTGCCCTTGGTCTACGCCGGTCTCAGTAAAAGAGAACGCATCGAAAAAGCAGAGGCGGCCCTCGAAGCGGTAAACTTAGCAGACAGAATGGGCCATCGTCCCAACGAATTATCAGGTGGTCAACGTCAAAGAGTCGCCATCGCCCGCGCCATTGTAAACGACCCCGCATTAATCCTTGCCGACGAACCTACTGGAAACCTAGATACTAAAACGTCTGTCGAAATCATGGGTATCATGGAGAATATCCACAACAAAGGAAACACGATTATCTTAGTGACCCACGAACCAGATATTGCAGAACATGCGCATCGGATTGTTCGCCTGAGAGATGGGTTGATAGAATCGGATGTACGGAATGAGGAGATCATGCGGGTGGCTTCGCGGTGAGTTGTTTAACCGCAATTTTTTTGATTTTTACCGCAACGGCGCAAAGTATTTTTTAGAATTTTCTTTGCGCCGTTGCGGTGAGTATCACGATCGAAGGCTTTTTCATTTTTATTTAAACCTGCCCGTCACGAAGTAGTCGGGTTTTCATTTTAATTAAACATGGCTTTTAAAATTTACACAAAAACAGGAGACAAAGGAGACACCGGACTCTACGGAGGTCGCCGCTTACCCAAGTCCCACATTCGCATAGACGCCTACGGAACCGTTGACGAACTCAACTCCTATATCGGCCTCATCCGCGATCAACTCACAGAACCCGCTCAACGAAATCTGCTCAAAGAAATTCAGGATCGTTTGTTTACCATTGGTGCGAACCTGGCCAGTGATCCGGAGAAGGACATGCCCGTTCCAGATGTTCATGATTCAGATATTGAATTGTTGGAAAAGAAAATGGATGAGATGGATGAGCACTTACCTGCTTTGAAAAACTTCATTTTGCCAGGTGGTCATACGACGGTTTCCTATTGTCATTTGGCGCGCTGTGTGTGCCGGAGAGCGGAGCGGATTGTCGTGGCTCTGGATCACACGGAAGGGGAGAAGGTGGAAGCTATTTTGATTCGTTATCTGAATCGTTTGTCTGATTTCTTGTTTATGTTGTCGCGGAAGGTGGCTGTTGATTTGGGGGTGGAGGAAGTGGCTTGGAAAGCGCGGGGGTGAAGGGATTGAGCGATTTTTATATAGTTTCTAAATCGTAAAGAAATGAAAACTAAACTTACTCTATTCTTAAGTTTGTTCTTCTTGGTTAATGCCGTAAGTAGTCAGTCTACGATGTTTCCTACAGACAATGCTGAGTGGAAATACTATTTTCGTTTTGGAGGGTATAATACTGATTATGGGGCTACTCAAGAAATTGCGGGAGACAGTTTATATGGAGGATATGAATATCAAATTATTACTGCATCTGGAAATACTTTTACGGGAGACGATTCAGGAATGTTTAGAGAAGAGGATCATCGGGTGTATTTTATTCCTAAGGATTCTATTAATGAAATTGTACTTTATGATTTCAATTTATCAGTAGGGGATACGTTTTACATTGATCCATATCATCAAGCCTCCACAGAGGAATTTAATGTTGTAGCTTGGGTAGATACTATCATCACATTTGATAATGTTCCCAGAAAACGAATGGTTATGAATCAAGGTAGCAACTGGATTGAAGGTGTTGGTGCTGAGTTTGGCTCGTTTACTTTTCCAATGCATTTTCTTTCCGTTTCTGGTATTGACTATTTGTATTGCCTTACGAATGACTCCATTGATGTTTTTGAAAAACAGTTTAGTGTCTCTCTTGGTTATTATGAAGAGGATATATATGGCTGTAATGGTGTGATTAGTAGCAATAAGAACCTTATACATAACAATGCTTTTACAATTTCTCCAAATCCTTTCGCTGATAGGGTAGTGGTCTTAGTTGAGGATGGCAGAGCTGTAGAAAGTCTTTCACTATTTAATATTAGTTCAGAATTAATTGCTCAAGAAAAGGACACGCAAACTTTAGATTTAGGGAACCTAGTTTCGTCGGGGTTATATTTTCTAGCTATAGAAATTGATGGTAAAACTTATTTTGAAAAGATTGTTAAGATGTAAAAATGCTTCAGCATTTTCCGAGTGGTACGTGAAAAAAGCGTAACGCTCGTTGGATGCTGAAGCATCCATCACGAGTTTTTCCACGGCCTCTGGCCGGTTCGCAGTTTCTTCAGAAAGCTCACCGGCATACTTCTTAGATGGCAAAACTTAGTTTGGAAAATTACTGTAGACCTACTTCCATAAAACCTTTTATGTCGAAGCGCTCAAACTTTCCACCTAACTCCCGAACCAATCCCCAAACTTTCGCGTTCCATAGATGGTCCAAAAGGATCAATTAAAAAAGACATATTCACGCCATGCATAGCGAACCAAAAGATTTATACAACAAGTTAGAATTTGATAAAATACTCGATCTCATACAGGAAGAATGTCTCGGCCAGTTAGGACGCGACCGAATCCTGGCCATCGAACCTGATACAAAGTTGTTTCGCATCGAGCGAAAACTGACGGAGGTAGAAGAGTATCGAAAACTGACGGAGGAGAAAATCAACTTTCCAATAACGAAGTACCAGGACATCTCCAAAGATTTGGAATATCTGGAAATCATAGACTATGTCCTTTCCCTCGAAAGTCTTCAACGCGTACACGTCGTTCTCCATGCTACTTCCAAGATCATCAGTTTCTTCACCAACGAACGTCGCTCGGTATATCCTACCTTATACATACCCGTCGAAAAGATTCTTTTTGATAAAGAACTCGGAAAGGCCATTGATAAGGTGGTGGACGAAAACGGTAATATCAAGCCTGATGCCTCACCTGCGCTATTGAAAATCAGAAGACTGACCAGTTCTAAGATGCAGGAACTGGATAAGAAATTCCGTTCACTCATAAATGACTATCGTAAGAAAGGCTACCTCGCAGATACAGTAGAAAGTATGCGAAATGGTCGTCGGGTCTTTGCGGTCCTTGCGGAAAATAAAAGAAAAATTCGTGGAATCATTCACGACGAATCTGCTTCTGGAAAAACTGTTTTTATAGAACCGGACCCGATCATTGAAATCAATAATGACCTGTTCGATTTGGAAAATGAAGAGAAGCGGGAGATTTATAAAATACTAAAAGAACTTAGCGCACTACTTCGACCGCATGGCCCTCAACTGCGGAATTTCCAAAAGATAATTGTTCACTACGATGTCATTCAGGCGAAGTCCGTTTTTGCCGGAAGGATCAATGCCATCAAACCCAAAGTCAAAGATGTTCCAACCTTGCATACGATGGAAGGCTATCATCCTTTGTTAATTTTGAAAAACAAAGCGCTTGGTAAAAAAGTGGTTCCTTTTACATTGACGCTGCATGAGCCAAATCGGATTTTGGTTTTAAGTGGACCGAATGCTGGTGGGAAATCCATCACTATGAAATCCGTTGGACTCTTGCAGTTGATGATGCAATCCGGTTTGCTCGTTCCCGTAAATGAAAAATCGGAGATGGGAATTTTCCACAGTTTATTTGCAGACATCGGTGATCAACAATCTATAGAAGACGACCTGAGTACTTACTCTTCGCGTCTGCAAAACATGCGGATCTTTTTAGAAAAAGCGGATAAGAATACTTTGATTTTGATTGATGAATTTGGCTCAGGTACAGATCCGAAAACGGGTGGCGCAATCGCAGAGGCTATTCTAAAAGAATTAAATCATAGAAAAGTATTCGGAGTTATCACAACGCATTATTCCAATCTAAAAATGTTTGCTTACAAGACCAAAGGAATCGTAAACGGCTCCATGGTTTTTGACAAAGATGATTTAAAACCGACCTACGAAATGCGTGTCGGAAAACCTGGAAGTTCTTATGCTTTTGAAATTGCGCAATCCTCTGGTTTGTCCAAAAAAGTATTATCCTATGCTCGTCATAAAACGGGTAAGAACGAAAGAGCGGTAGATGAATTGTTAGTCGATTTGCAAAGGGACAAACAGAGCCTTGAAGCAGAGTTGGAAAAAATGAAAGCCAAAGAATCGAAGCTCGAAAAACTCATCCGTACCTACGAGACGATGTACAAAGATTTGGAATTCAAAAAGAAGAAATTCAAACTAGAAGCCAAAGAACAAAGCCTCCAGGAGAAAGCGGGTTCCAACAAAGATTTTGAAAAACTAATCCGTGAAATCCGAGAAGAGAAAAATCTGGAAAAGGCAAAAAAACTTGCCGCTAAAGTAAAGGAAGAACGCCAGGAACTCGCCTCCGAAGTAACCGGTCTTCGCGAAGACATCTACTACAAACCAACCGAAGCCGCTCACGCCAAACGAGAAATCCAAGTTGGCGATTTCGTAAAACTCAGAACGGGTGGCGCGACTGGACAAGTGGAATCCATCAACAAAAACAAAGCAGTCGTTATTATGGGCATCATGAAAATGACCGCCAATATCCGCGATCTCCTTCCTGCTAACGAACCTTTGGAAATCAAAAGAGGGAAGTCCGTCAACGTAAGTACCTTAGAAGACAAAGTAACCTTTGAATCGAAGTTAGATATCCGAGGTTTGCGTAGAGATGAAGCGCTTAAAGTCCTTGAAGTTTTTGTGGACAAAGCCATCATGTCATCGGCCACTCACCTTCGTATAGTACATGGAAAAGGCGATGGCGTTTTACGTAAAGCAGTTGTTAAGAAATTGCGTGAGTATGATGCGGTGACGAATACGAGTCATCCTGAGGCGCGGGATGGGGGAGATGGGGTTACTGTTGTGGAAATGGGGGCTTAAGAAAAAGCTTGCGCTGCAACTTCCAACAGTTGCGGTGAAAGTTCTTTTTCTGATACAGTGATCTTCGCCTCGATTTTTTCTTGTGTTATTTTCTAACAGTACATTTACGTGTTCTTCTCTTCTGGTTTTTGTGGGTTATCAAAAACATTTTCTGATTTATTTTATATTTTAGGTTGATACTTTTTCATTGCCAAAAAGTATCTAAAAGGCTAGGCCAACCTGTCGGGCTGGCGCTTTGCCAGACGGGCACACCCTCCTGATTGGCCGTTCCCATCCCGCCCCTTATTAGGTAGCCTTCTATCGTGTTTTTAGCTTTGCGACCTCATCGGAGCATGGTATGCGCGTGTGTTGGAGTTCGTAAAGACGTTATTGGCAAATTTGTATTTAAAGATGTTGTGAAAGAAAAGCTTGCGCTATAACTTCCAAAAGTTGCGATGAAAGTTCTCCCTCGTAAGAACTATTAGGATTAAGAACTAACTTATTGTAAAATAAAAGTACAGCTGCCAAACTCTAAGTGGACTGGCCTTATAGATTTGACCGTTAAGGAAATTGGCAAAGAGCTGGCTTTAAGAGCATTCCAGAGCCCTTTAGGTGCGAGCGGGAGAGCTGACGATTTTTAGGCCAAAGCTATAAAGCCTTGAATTTTGGTTCTTTGTTTCAAGACAAAGAACACGTAGAAAGTGCCTATTAAGAATTGATTATTCAAAAGCAAACCTATATTAATTAAACAAGCTAATTACAAAATCAAAAAATCCCCCAGCCAATAAAAATCGACTGAGGGAAAAGCTCACTAATAGTTTTCAAAAGGTTTACTGGACAACAAACCTACCACTACCAATCAAATGCCCATCACCAACAATTTCGTAGAAATACAAACCCGTATTCAGATTGCCTCTCTGGAAATTAAGCGTAGAACCGTCAAATTCTTCTTGGCGTAGTGTTCGGCCCGTAACATCATGTACACGTAGAGTGATATCACTGTATTCTTCACCATTTACTTCAAAAGTTGTTTGGGTTACAAATGGATTCGGATAGTTCGTAATTTGGATATAGCTATCTGGGATTTCGTTAGCAGAAACCGTGATGAAGTTTTCTCCGATGGTATGCCAAGCATCATTGGTACGAATGGGTTCATTGCTATCAAAGTAAATATCTGCCTCATTATGAATCATTGTACCAATTGGGTTGTCAGCTCTTTGTGATATTTTGAACTTTACAAAACCGTGAGAAGCTGGTTCGTTAGTATTGCTATCTGCCAACATGATATTATTGAAAGTGAATTTCATAACGCCGTTTCCATCCATTGAAAATTCATAAGGATGACTACTGGCTCCTGGTCTCACGGTCGCTGGATTCAAGAAGCTAGAAAGGGTATCAATAATGGTCACTAAGAAAGCAGTGTCAGTTCCCGTGTTTTGGAATCGGATTCTATATTCGATATCTGTATTCGCTTCGATGAAGTGTTCCTCTTCGTACCCTTTTGGATAAGCTAGTTTGTCGTTTGGATCGAAAGAACCGATATTCTCTTGGCAATCAATCGAAACAGCAGGAGAGCCGTCATTCTCTGGATACATGGTGACAAAACCTAAGCTGAAGAAAGACGAAGTATCCGCAGAACATCCTTCTATGGTGATACTTGGCATTTCTGGATTCGGATGTCCTGGAATTTGTTCCACTTCTAGTCGGAAAGTGCCTCCAGTCGCTGGGATATCTAAGGTGCTCACTCCTTGAATTAACAAAGGTTCATCACTTCCAGTGAGCATTACAATTTGATCTTCGATGACGAAATAATTAAGGTCCGTCATCATGTCTCCGCTTCCTACATTCTTAGTTGTAAAAGTAATGTTACCGTTATTACAAGAGGCTGTAAGGTCTAAGCTAGCTCCTGACCAAAGGGGGTTTGGAGGGACACAAATACTGTCTGGGTATATTCTCGCTTCTGTACAATGTGTCTGTCCTAGAACAGTTGAATCGCAATCAACAAATACACTTACGGTAAAACTTCCACATTCATTCTCAGCTACAGTTCCTACATCAAACACATAAGTATCATTTACAACGGTGAATGGAATGCTTGCACTATTTACTGAAAGGTATTCATCAAAATCAACTTCAATATAAGTATCTTCTGATTCAGAAGTTCCAGAGTTGCAATAAGTTACATAGTAGGTATTGTCAAAACAACGGCGTAGGAAAGTCGCTCCTATGTCAACAACCATATATGGACAATCTGCATTTTCAGTAATTGGAAAATCGATAACATCAGAATTGTAAAAACCAGGATAATCAATCGCTTCGTCATTTACACAACTGGTAAAGTATGGATTTGGTGGAACTACATTTATCAGATAAGAACCACTGTCCACACGCAATTCATAGTTTCCGTTTTCATCAGTCAAAGCATAAAAGCTACTATTACCAACTGCTTCTACAATCCAACTTTCGTAAGGTGATTCTCCGCTATCTACCATACAGTTCTGATCAGCATCTTCGGCAACGGAACCTGTGATTACATTGGAATAAATATATCCATTGGCATCCATCTTAGCGACAAAGCACTGGCCTCCTCTCGATCCACATAACAATATATTTCCGTCACTGTCTTCCATTACATCGTAAATATAATCGCTTGCTCCTGGTACACCAATACTGCGTTCCCATACGGTATTTCCATCAGCATCAACTTTGTAAACCATCATATTTACTGTGCCCGCAGTTATGACAGTGGAAGCATCTACAGCCATTGCTGTTGAAATCGTTCCTCCGTCCGCAAGGGAAGTGATTCCCCGGCCTGTAACGTAGTATTGCCAGGAGTAAAGGGACATATCATTCTGATTTGGAATGGCCAGATAGTCATTGTCCCATAAGAGGTTTCCATCAGTATCGAAACGAACAACATGCAATTTAGTATCTGGTAAATTATTATTACTCGGAACCGTTTCCAGATGGTTGATCACATATTCTCCGTTTGCTGTTTTGACAAACCCCTGGATGATATCCAATCCAT
>JBGCDT010000164.1:0-32606 GCA_045105695.1 Saprospiraceae bacterium
AATCATCGATCTGGGTTTTACAATCACCAGATTTCCAGGTTAATACACCTGCGTTTTTAGCCATGCACTCGTTGCCATAGGTCACTCCGTTGCAACCACAGACAGGGGCGTACTGCATGGTGCAAACAGCTGTTGGATTGATTTTGCTACCGTCAATACAATCTCCGCACTTGCCCTCGGTCCAACTGGTGATACCTGCTTTTTCAGCCATACAGCTATTACTGTAAGTTTCATTGTTGCAACCACAGACGGGCTTATATTCTTTGGTGCAGGGCTTAGAAGAATTGATTTTGCTTTTATCAATACATTCAATTGAAGTTTGATTTTCTCCTCCTGTTCCTTTCTGATTGCAGGTCATGCTGGTGAATAGGATAAGACATAGAAATAGCGATAAGACAGGCAGCTTGTTCGTCATGATTGATGGATTTTGAACATTGAATGAAACGGAGTATTTATTCCTGAAAGTTGATTAGCCAACTTCCTGTTGTGTTCTTTTCCATGCAAATATCATCAAAGCGAATAAGATTACAAAAATGAGGGGAAATAAAAAACTGGTCGAATAAAGGGATTCTGTGTTTCCAGTCAAAACCATTCCTGCCCAGAAGTGAGGCGAGGCAGCTACTGCGTCATTGCCACAGCTTTTTAGATAGCTGATTTTGGCTTCCTGCATTGCTTCGTCTTTTTCCATGCCGGAGGCTAGATTTAGATAGAAAAATTCAAGGAGCATTACGGTCTTAGGGTGTTGTACAGACCATAAAGGAGCAATGCTTGTGGGAATGCCGCGTTTGCATAGGGAGTTGCTTAGGTCTAGTGTAGTTTTATGATTCGAGTCATTTCTAACAATAGTATTACAAGCATTCAACGTAGCAATGTTAGCTTTCAATGGTGGTAGTTTAGAAAGCGGTAATTTTTCATCATAAAAACAAAACCAAGGTTCTTTTCCAGAGTCGGCATGAGTTAGAAATGAAATAATATTAAACTCATCTTGAGCAATAAGACTTTCAAAGTTTTTTACGGTTGCCTCTTGGTCAATCCACTTTTTAGCTTGTAATTTATCTTCCAGGAATCGAATGTGCCCTGGTGTTCCTTTCAACGGAACCAAACCATGTCTCTTGAAGTCTTTTGGCGCAAATGTTATTACGGTACGAGTTTTTAAAGGACTTGTCGTAATTGCTTTTTGTAAATGCTGGAGAGAGTAGGCATAGGTGATCTCTTTATGAAATAGTAAATAGTCTACCGGATAGCTTACCGAAGATTCCAAATTAGTTACAAAAGATTCAAAGGAAAGGTGAGATAACAACCCGTCAGGAATAATAACAACTTGATTCGTGCCTATATTTATTTCTTTAAATAATATGCTGTAAAGTTTATGACTCAGCGTTTTAAAATTCTGAAAATCAGCTACACTTTGAAAAGCCAATTGGTGGAAGTCAATAAGCTGTAGTAGATCATTATCAAGCTCTGGCTCCTTCTGAATGCGAAGAAATTGATGCTCGCCTTCTGAAATCAAAAAGGCAAAAAGATGCGTCTTGCCATAGAAAAAGTTAAGTAAAGTTTTATCTTCCTTGTCTGCAAGTAATTGAAAATCAGATATATCAACATTTGATTCTTCTATACTATGTTTTTTGATACTCAAGAAATGGAGCGCATCCTCTAAGTGCTCAGTGTTGTCATCCGTATTACTATAAAGTTTATAACAAGCTGCGATTCCTTCTTCGAGAAAAGAATCCATTTCCTTTTTTAGAACTTCATCTGATAACTTTTTATCGGAAGTACCTTTTGAAAACTGCAAGTAGCGAATACCTGTAAGATAATTGTTATAAATATTCTTAAGGTCTTTAGCTGTTGCATCGTCTGCACTCATTTGATACAAAATTTCTCCACGAAGTTTTAAAGTAGAGATGAATTCGGAAGGATTATTACAGTTCTTAAATGCGGCAAATTTTTCTTTGCGAATACCAGGACATAATTCTTCTAGGGCCCGATCATAAAGTGCAAGGGCTTCGGTCGGTTTGTTCTGCCGGAGTAAATGTTGTCCAAGCGCAGCTTTCAATTCGGCAGAGAGAGAAGTATTCTTATCACTCAGTTTGCTTTTTGCTAGTGAGAATATCTCATCTGCTTTTTGATACTGACCAACTTGAGAAAGCACGATTCCTTTTTTTACTAAGATATCGGCAGGTGCATATTTATCTTTTCTGTAAAGTGCAACCGCTTTTTCTAAAGACTTCAGAGAAAGCTTTAAGTTTTTTTTCTTTAGGTAATAATCGCTTTCTGTGAAATAAATACGTTTTAGAAAGTTCAAATCTTTTTTGTGGAGGAAAACTTCCTCCGCATCATTTAGCGATTGTAAGCCACGTACATCATCTCCAACTACAGTTAGAGACCTTGACCGCAAAAAATAATGATGTCCAAGTAGCTGATCGTATGGTTTGGATTCTGAAAGAAACGTGTACGCTTTGTTATATTCCTCCAATGCTTCCTCATGTTTTCCATTGAAACTATGTTCGTAACCTTTGAAAGCATAAGCGAGATAGTGGAGGCTGCTTTGATCTGTATTGATTTTCTTAGTGTCGAATTGGTTTAGAAATCCTCCGAGCATAGAAGATGGTTGATCTATATTCTCCGCTGAATTCAGAACCTCTTTGATCTTGGAAACGTAAGAAGACATACTATCGGGCGTGGCAATCTCTTGAGAAAAGAGTAGCGTATTGAAGCTGAGGAAGATCAAACAGCAAAGTACATTTGGATATCTAAAGCGAAGTGCCATTTTCATAAACGTAAATATGAACAGAATCAGATGAAAGATAAATTAAATACGAAAAATAAAGAGAAAGGGTCTGAAAATGTATCACAGAAAAAAAAATCCAAAAGCATCGGTCGTTGGATCTTTCTGCTGGCTATTTTTCTAATACTTACTTTTATGGTTTTTGCAGCAGTTTACTATCTTTTTTTAGCTGATGGTAAAGCATTGACACTTCCTGAAGTGCAACAAAAGTATGCTTATGATAATACAATTCCTGAGCGGATAGGGGAGAACGATATTTATCAGGGACCAGAGGTGAATAGCGATATTTATCAGGGGCAAAAGGCTTATGAGTCGGAACAATTGGCGCTTGCCATAAAGCATTTCAATAAGGCAATAGCTAAAGATGATACCCGTTTTGATTTGAAATTATATTCTGCTCTAACACACATAAAACT
The DNA here is from genome assembly GCA_045105695.1 of Saprospiraceae bacterium. Taxonomy (GTDB): domain Bacteria; phylum Bacteroidota; class Bacteroidia; order Chitinophagales; family Saprospiraceae; genus CALGLS01. The sequence continues at coordinate 3,202 of JBGCDT010000164.1, forward strand.
GGGCAAGGATGACCTCGGTCAGCAGTTACTCTACCAGATTATAGACCACCCGAGCAAGTCACTCTATGCTAATGAAGCACTTTGGTATTCCATCTTAATTGATTTGAATAACAATAATATTACGGATGCTAAAGCAAGCTTGAAAGACTTGCTGGGAAGAAGCACAAACACCAAAGAACTCCTGGAAAAAGCTGCAGAACTTAATGAGGAACTTTCTGAATTTGGTTAGGAAGTATTCTTAGAAATAGAAATCCCACTGAGTTCTCTTTGAACTCAGTGGGATTTAACAAAACTTAAATTAGATCTATCTAAAGATTTCCTTTCAATATCTCTCTGGAAATAACCAATTTCTGAATTTCAGAAGTTCCCTCTCCAATCGTACAAAGCTTAGAATCTCTGAAGAATTTTTCCACTGGGAAATCTTTGGTATAACCATATCCTCCATGAATCTGAATCGCATCCGTTGCAATTTCCACACAGATCTCAGAAGCATAATATTTCGCAATAGCAGACTCCTTAGTCATTTTCTTTCCTTTGTTTTTCATATCTGCCGCCTGACGAGTCAGTAACTCCGCCGCAGAAATTTTAGTCGCCATGTCTGCTATCTTGAAACTAATAGCCTGGAAATTAGCAATCGGCTGACCGAACTGCTCTCTCTCTTTGGCATACTTTACAGATGCTTCATATGAACCCATTGCAATCCCTAAAGACAAAGCTGCAATAGAAATTCTACCACCATCCAGAATCTTCATGGCCTGAATAAATCCGTCGCCTTCGTTTCCTAATACCTGACTTTTGTGTACTCTGCAATTATCGAAAATCATCTCAGCTGTTTCAGATGCGCGCATCCCCAACTTGTTTTCTTTCTTACCGCCACTAAAACCTGGGTTATCTCTTTCTACGATGAAAGCCGTCATACCATGACTGTCGAGTAATTCCCCAGTACGTGCAATCACAACAGCAACATTACCAGAGATCCCGTGAGTGATCCAGTTCTTAGTTCCATTTAACACGTAATGGTCTCCGTCCTTTTCTGCAACACACTGCATACGACCGGCATCAGAACCGGTGTTTGCCTCTGTCAATCCCCAAGCTCCTATCCACTCGCCAGTAGCTAACTTTGGTAAATATTTTTTCTTTTGTTCTTCATTTCCGAATTGTAGAATGTGGCCTGTACACAAAGAGTTATGAGCTGCCAATGACAATCCTATGGAACTACATACTTTTGTAATTTCCGTAATAACCGTGATGTACTCCTGATAGCCTAGCCCGGCGCCATCATACTCTTCAGGAACCAATACTCCAAGAAAGCCATGCTCTCCCATTTTGCGCATTACATCTATAGGGAAGTGCTGAGACTCGTCCCATTCCATTACATGAGGTCTGATATATTGCTCTGCAAAATCTCTTGCAGATTCTTTGATTAATTGTAAATTTTCAACGGCTACTGCGTTCATGAATTTTGTTTTTTGTGGGAACTCGAATATTTTATTTTCTAGTTTAGCTCTAAACTAGATTCACTTGAGAAACAAAATATTGACGTTCTTTGTTTGTGAAAAGTTTAAATGGTTTGAGTCTTATGCAAAAGATTTTAACCGAGTTGTTTTGTTAGACTATAAAATCTATAATAATAATTCATAGATGGAGAAAATCTGAATCAAAGCTCGCGCAAATATACGTTTTCTGAGGGGTTTTGTTTTAGGAAACTTTCGTAAAATGGAATACTAACTGACTTAGGATCAGTACATTTTGGCGAATTTACGCTAAGTAGATTGAATGCAGAGTAGAAGATGTTTTTCTCCTATATCGTAGGACAATCAGTTTGTTGTCTCCCTCACCTTTGCTATCCCCCTCAAATAAGCTACTTTTGCACCCACATGACTGAAAACGAATCAAATAAAGAACAGGAGGAATCCACCGAACAAACCTTTGAGCACTTCCGCTGTAAAGCTGATCCCAAGCAAGGGCCTATGCGAATTGACAAATTCATTCAAGACAGAATGATGAATGTCTCTCGGAGTAGGGTACAGAATGCTTTGAAAAAACAGGAGGTATTGGTAAATGGAAAACCCGTCAAAGCCAATTACAAAGTACGACCCAATGACTTGATTGTCATCGAAACGGACGAGCCACCGAGAGAGAAGCAGGGGCTTATTGCTCAAGACATTCCGTTGGACATCCGCTACGAAGACGATCACTTGATGGTGGTACACAAAGCACCTGGAATGGTTGTTCACCCTGGCGTTGGTGTTTCTTCAGGTACCTTGGTGAATGCGCTCAAGTATTATTTCTCTACACTGAATTTACCGATCAAAGAAGGCAACGAGGCGGACCGACCAGGTTTGGTGCATCGCATAGATAAAAATACCTCTGGGCTTTTGGTGATTGCCAAAACGCCGGAGGCTATGACTCATCTGGGCAAACAGTTTTTCGATCACAGTATTGAGCGGACTTACTGGGCACTGGTTTGGGGAGAACCCGAAGAGACCGAAGGAACCATCACTGGCAATATCGGCCGACACCCGTCGAACCGAACGAAGTATTCTGTGTTTATAGATGGAGAAGAAGGAAAACATGCGGTGACACATTATAAGGTGATCGAACCTTTGTACTATGTGAGTGTGGTAGAGTGTAGGTTAGAGACCGGACGGACACATCAGATCAGGGTTCACATGGCACATTTGGGACATCCTGTTTTTAATGACGACAAGTATGGTGGAGACAAAGTTCGGAAGGGAACGGTTTACACAAAATACAGACGATTCGTTGAGAATTGTTTTGACTTAGTACCACGTCAGGCGCTGCATGCTCGTTCACTAGGTTTCATTCATCCGGCAACAGGAGAGAAGATGTACTTCGAAGCTGACCTTCCAGACGACATCCAATCTGCGCTCAACAGATGGCGAAAATATTTATCATCTAGGAAAAATTAATTTTGCTAACATTACGCACACGTATTGATATTATGGCTCGTCTTGGAGAACTCTTTCAAGACAGAACCTCGGACAGATGGCAAGCTATTATGCACAAAGCCTATGTCCATAACAAATGGTTTACTATAGAAAACATCAACGTTTCCTTTGATGCTATTGCCAATGCTTTTTTAGAAAGATCTAAGTTAGAAAACTGGTTGGTTGATTACGACATTCCAGAAGAACGTAAGGAAGCGAAGGCTGTTGCGATCATTATGGCTGGAAATATACCAATGGTTGGCTTCCATGATTTGCTTTGTGTTTTCATGGCGGGTCATAAAGCGCAATTAAAAGTATCAGATAAGGACAAGATTCTGATCCCTTTTGTAATATCATTGTTAGAAGAGATAGATCCAGCTACGGCAGGGTACTTTGAAATAGTGGAAAAGTTAGAAAAATTCGATGCTGTAATTGCTACAGGGTCTGATAACTCAAGTCGTTACTTTGAAACTTATTTTAGTAAATACCCTAACATTATTCGAAAGAATAGAAACTCTGTGGCTGTTCTGACTGGAGAAGAGACGAGGGATGAGCTAGTTGCACTGGGTAAGGATGTCTTCCGCTATTTTGGTTTGGGGTGTAGAAATGTATCTAAGGTTTACCTGCCAGAGGGTTACAACTTTGAACCTTTGCTAGAGGCTTTACATGAGTATCGGGAGATTCAACATCACGATAAGTACAAAAATAATTTTGATTACAATTATACTTTGTTGATTCTAAATCAAATAGTTTACAAAGCGAATGGCTGTATCATAATGACAGAGGACAAAGCAATTGTCTCTCGAATTGCTTGTTTGCATTACGAGTTTTATAATAATAACAATACTTCTACATTAGAAAAGGAACTGACGGATTCATTGGAGAAAATTCAGTGCATAGTTGGCAAAGAGGAAAGCTTATCGTTGACTACCGTAAAGTTTGGAGAGGCGCAGGAACCGGGGTTGAAAGACTATGCGGATGGAGTGGATACGATGGCTTTTCTTGCGGGGATTTAAGGCGCTCGCAGAGGTTGCATTTAGACTTTAGCATGTTCTCACGGAGAGTGCAGAGGTTATTGCGTTTTCCAATGTATGCATTCTAACAATAAGCACACGCTCGATCAGTACACACTGTGAACGCTATGGGAGATTGAACACCCAAAGTACCTAACAATAAAATTACAAACACTATGAGACGCCAGGAACGCGCTGACCTAATCGCAAAACAACTGGAAGAACTATACCCTGTTATTCCAATCCCTTTGGATCATAAGAGCAATTACGAACTCCTTATTGCAGTCCTTCTTTCTGCTCAATGTACCGACGTTCGAGTCAACCAAGTAACGCCCCATCTTTTTGCTAAAGCAAATACTCCTCATGAAATGATCAAATTAGAGGTTGATGAAATTCGTCAGATTATTCGCCCCTGCGGTTTGTCGCCTCGTAAGTCAAAAGCCATTTATGGATTGTCGGAGATTCTCCTAGATAAGCATGATGGTAAAGTTCCTCAGGATTGGGAGGCGCTGGAAGCACTGCCAGGTGTCGGACATAAAACTGCTTCGGTTGTTATGTCTCAAGCTTTTGGGGTGCCTGCATTTCCAGTGGATACGCATATTCATAGATTAGCAAAACGGTGGAAGTTGAGTAAGGCTAAGAATGTAGTGCAAACGGAGAAGGACTTAAAAAAGGTTTTCCCGAAAGATAAATGGAATGATTTACACTTGCAGATTATCTTTTTTGGACGAGAGTATTGTAAGGCAAGAGGGCATGTGGAGGAAGACTGTCCGATCTGTAGTTGGGTGTGATTTAGAAGGGATATCCAATCGCCAAGTTATAATTCACATCATCAAAAGGCCCAGTACGCAACTCCTTCCAACGCCAGTGTTTTCCAGTTGCAGGATCTAGGTATGGATTACGCAATTTGAAACCCAGATCCAAACGAATGATGAAGTAAGAAAAATCACCTCTGATACCGATTCCTGTTCCAATAGCCATTTGCTCAAAAAGATTATCACCAACCAGCACGCCATCGACTAGCTTTGGTTCCCAGAGTAGTTGTGACCCAGGACGGCTAGGGTCATTTCCAAGCGTCCAGACATTTCCTACGTCTAAAAACAAAGCAGATTCTAACATCCAAAAAACATCAAAGCGATACTCAGCACTGAATTCCATTTTGAAATCTGCTGTTTGATAAAATGGAATATTACCTTCTGGCTGCGAAGCGGGATCATAATATTCTCCTGGCCCTAACTCACGTATTGCCCAGGCGCGCACACTGTATGGCCCGCCGACATAGAACTGTTTGATGTAGGGAACTTCCTCTGAATAGCCAAAAGCTTTTGCAATACCTGTGGTAAACCGAGCAGCAAAAGACTGTGATTTTGAAATGGTTTTATAAAACCGTCCATCTAAGGAAATACTAGCAAACTGCGCAAACTCAATACGATCAAAAAGTCTAAGTTTATCTGAATTATTGCCAAGGCCATTATACAATTTATTGGCTGCCCACATCTCAGCACCAGAGAGCTCAGCAATCCCTTGAAAAAAGAAAGAACGCCCGAACCGGTCTGTTTTTCCAACATAGGTATAAGTGAAGTCTTTGAAGAGTAAACCCGTGAAAAGCTGATCACTGAAACTGCTAGCTAAGAATGGATTGTTCATCAGTACCGTATCAAAAGCAGGTTGAGTGGTGGTCGCCAGGTAGTTTATACCAACCTGATTGATTTGATAACGATTATTAGCGTTGCGTTGCAGATCATAGCCATAACTTAAGTTGGTAGAATGATAACTATAAAATTGAAATAGCGAAAGATTGTTATAACTCGCTGTCAGTAAGGTTCTTCCCTTTTCTTTTAAATCCTGATAAAAACCTGCTTTTATCAATCTTGTTTTCCGCATACCTTTCCATACCGATAGTGGATCTACAAAACGAGGCATGTACAAATCGAACTTTGCAGTGAGATCACTGGAGTAGAAAAGGTTGACACGGTCACTAAGGTTTAAATCTACACCACCCTGAATCTCTCCCAGGAAGAGGTAAGCATTTTTGAAAAGATTTCGATGTCGAAAGTTGATACTCCCAGCAATTCCTAAAAGTGAAATTCGCGATGCTGCTACAATATTAGAATTATTTAATTCTAAGTCAGCTCCGAAAACCATTCGTTTTTTTTGCGAAAGCTCAATTACAAAATCCAAAACTTCAGGATTATCGGGACTCACTGAACGCCTGATATTGACTCCTTTGAAAATATCAAAAGACCTCAGTTGTACATTCGTTTTCACAAACTGTTCATCCTGATATAAGTCTCCTGATTTCAAAAATATATTTCGAATGATATTCTTAGCCTTCACTTTCATGATCGTATCGCGTTTTTGAAATGCAATACCTGAGATGATCGTATCTATAAAAGGCCCTCTAAAATTTGGCGAATAATTCGGGACCACTGTAATTTTTCCTACTCGGTAAACCGTGTGATTATCTTTGTTCGGAGGAGGTAAAATTTCATAGAGTACATCAACTTTATAAGCGGAGCTATCTCCCTCTGAATAGAAAAAGGACTTATTGAAATCAGCATAGCCTTTATTTCGTAACAGCTCAATAAAGCGTTGATTTTCTTTATCAAAATTGTCTTTACTAACTGCCTGTCCCTCTTTAATGAAAGTCCCTGATTTGTTTTGATTCATAATGGCAAGAATCGCAGTATCCTTGCTGACATAGGTGACAGAGTCTACTTTGTACAAATTGTTCAGCACAGCAGTGTAGGTAACGGTAGTGCGTTTTTTACGATAATTATAGACCGCAGTATCGATTACAATTGCATCATTATAGCCTTTGTGTTGCAAATAATATTGCATAGATTGTGCAGTAGCTTCATCTGTTCGTTTGTTGTGAATGCTAGGAGGTTCTGCAATGGTTTTCATGACCCAACGGTTCCAGCGAGTGGTGTCACCACTGGATTGAATCTTTGCCTGCGTTTTATAATAAGCCCAGAGTCTAAGCTTGAAGATTGGAAGAATGGGAGGGAAGCGGGTGTTCGGTTTTTGTTTGATAATAGTGGAGAGTTCATATTTCAAACTCCGCTTATTGCGTATCCGTTTATCTGATTTAAGCTTAATTTCATTTTTATGCAAAAGTGTCTCATTGGTCTTCAAATGCTTGGCCACACGACAGGAAGAGATAGTTCCTGCTAACAATACAATTGCAAACAACAAACAACAATACAATAAATCTTTTCCGCTGTGATACATAGTGATTTATCTAAATCTCGCCAAAAATAAACGAATTATCTGATCGAACTAAATCAATAAGTAATCATTCAAAATAATTAGTAATTTATTATAGCCTCTTTTTCGATTATCTTTTGTCTCAAAAAATAGCCTATCATTATTTTGACGGATTACATAGCAATTCTTATAACATGCTTTCAAAAAACAAAATTAAAAATATACTTGCTCTTCAACGAAAAAAGGTCCGTAGAGATACAGGGTTCTTCCTACTCGAAGGCGATAAAATGACTAGAGAACTTCTTGAACTACGTCCAGAATGGATATCTGAATTGTATGCACTACCAAGTTGGATTCAAAAGAACGAAGATCTTCTAGCTAATCGAGGCATCACCGCGCAAGAAGTAGATGAACAAAGCCTCAAAAAGGTTTCTTCTTTAAAAACACCAAATCAGGTGTTAACAGTCCTTCGTCAACCTACTCAGGCTGAGGTCTTACCAGACTTCGATCAGCAATTATCATTATACCTAGATGAAATCCAAGACCCTGGAAACATGGGAACCATTCTCCGTATCGCTGATTGGTTTGGCATTAAGCATGTCATTTGTTCTCCGAATTGTGTAGATGTTTTTTCGCCAAAAGTTGTTCAGGCCAGTATGGGGGCCATCTTTCGGGTTGTTACTTTGACGGAAGCTCTCGTTAGCCTCAAGGAGCGTTTTTCTGAAATTGAGATCTACGGCACATTGTTGGATGGTGAAAATATATATACGACAGAACTGGAAGAGAAAGGAATCATTGTGATTGGAAACGAAGGGAATGGCATCAGTCAGGAGAATAAAGTACTGATAACCAAATCGATAACTATTCCCCAGGGCCCTAATAGTTCCGCAGAATCTCTGAATGCAGGAATTGCAACAGGAATCGTATGTGCGTTTTTCAGAAAAGGAAAGTAATTTCTAAAGCAACCTTAAGTGTATCAGGAGAAAAGCTACAACATAGCGCCCCTCACAGTAGTTGCAGAGCAACGCCAATACCTCTAGCTGCAAAGCAGCGTAAATATCATTAACGAAAATGAAAAGAAATTACCAATCACCGTTAGACATGGAAGACCAGCCGGAGAGCCCCGAGTTGAGTAGTAGTCGTAGGAGTAAAATTTGGTTTTATCTGGAGTGGATACCAATCACACTGTTATCTGTAGGAGTATTGTTACGATCTAAGGGATCAGACTGGTGGCCATTTTTTATGATTGGTGGGGGAGTGGCGGTAGCGATCATCTATGTTCTGTTTTCTACTGCTTTATTGAATGCCGCAAAAGAAAGCACCTTAGAACGAACACTAGCGATTGTGAGTGGATTATTGGTAGCTTTTGGGGTGCTGAGTTTATTTGCGAAATATCAATATTGGGACGCAGCTCCTCAGTTGGTTATGACTTCGATTTATGGAGGACTGGGGTTGATTGCTTTGGTGGCGATTGTGTTTTTAACAAAAATTCGACAGCCTCAATCTGCTAAGTTTTATAGGGGGTTGTTGGCGAGACTTTTTATATTCGTGGCCTTGGTTTATAGTTTAGGATTTTAGGTCTTTTGTAAAATTTCTAACAATGCTTTCCCGATCTTTTTCGCAGGTCTTGTTTTGTATTTTTTTTCTTGGAAATGACGAACCCATTTTACCCCTTGAATGCTGTTTGTTAGAAATACAGCTTCTGCATTTTTGAGCTTTTTAATAGTGATTTTTCCTTCCTTTATTTTGAATCCAAGGTTTTTAGCTTTATCAATTAGCACTGCTCGGATCACCCCTGCTACGCAGGCTTCTTTTAACCTTGGCGTCAGCAGATGTTTTCCATTCCAGATAAATAAATTACTACTGTTTCCTTCTGCAATTCGACCTTGGTTGTTTATCATCAAAACATCATCAGCCGCTATGATAGATTTATACTTCGCTGCTAATACGTAGGGAAGTGAGTTGGTAGATTTTAAAGGAGATAAGTTGTTGTAAACCAATTTAGTATCCTTAAATAATTCAACGTTAACACCTTTCTTAGGTAGTTTGTAAGACTCTTGTTGTAACTTTTTTGCAGTAATCAAAAACTGCATTTCATCGCTCTGCGGAGTATACAATCCGCCATCTTTTCTGAAAGCAGTAAATCTGACTCTGCAATTTTTTTTACTAGTCAATTTCAATATTTCAGAGTGAAAACTGGTTTTTGTAAAACTATTGTTAGAAGTCATCTGCAAAACGTCCAAGCCACTTTTTAATCTATTGAAATAGTAGTCTAGAAAAGGAATCTTACCATTGATGATTCGCAAGGTTTCAAAGATTCCATCGCCATAATTGAAGGCTCTGTTTTGAGCAGTGAAAAGTGGAGTATTGGTAGGCAGTAATTTACCGTTGTAATTGATTTTTTGGATGGCTATAGAAAGGTTTTAGATTTTACGTGAGTAAATTGTTATACGAAGTTAGGATTACCGAATCATGACTCCTTTTTTGTTGATAAAAGGAATGATGGTAAAGTTCGCTTCATTAATGCTTCCGCGAACGAAAACATACTTTTTATCATACATATAACCATCATGTTGAAAGCTCACCCAGTACTCATTTGTCAGATCAAATAGCTTCTCAGGGATGGGTTCTATTTTAGCAATGACAAGTGGCCCAAGCTCCTCAAAGAAGTGCCGCAGTACAGAAGTTTCTTTTCGCTCTCCGTCAATTTCTCCATAGCCCTTAGAATTAATCAACACTGACTTTATTGGTTCGTCTTTCAAATTAATAACATAGGAGTCCCACATCGTTTCATCTTTTTCACTTGGAACAACGGCGATGGCCAAGTCTTGTACCTTGTGTTGTGGAATGTCTTTTTTCATTTCTTAGCTTTTTTAGTTCGTCAATAACTAGAACAAATATCGTTCAAATTCCTAATATCTTCCAAAAATCTATCCCAGCAACTCTCTCACTTTTTGTTGAAACGTAGGAAAAGTATTCAGGTTTCCATGAGTTCCACCTTCATAGGTGTGTAATATAGATTTATCTCCATAAGCCTCTGCTAGCTTTACAGCTTGCTCATAAGGAACATAAGCATCTGCCGTTCCGTGAAAAAGATGCACAGGGCAGTTAACTTTTTGAATGTTTAAATCAGAGCGCATTGGGTATTTGAGTAGCCACCTCACGGGTAAAAACGGGCGACTGGCTTCTGCTAACGATAAGATGCTGTAAAAAGGTGTTTCTAAGAGTAATAATCTGGGAATGTGGCGAGTAGCTAAAGAACAAGCAACGCCACTCCCTAACGAACGACCATAAAAAACGATGCCTTTTGGATCATATAATTTGCTAACATGATCATACCATTGGTCTGCATCTTTGTGAAGAACATTACGCCCCAGCTTTCCTTTGCTTTTACCAAAGCCTCTGTAATCGGGCATAAATACATTATAACCCAGTTTTATGAACGGCTCAGCCATATATCCCCAACCTTCCAAACCATTGGTATTTCCATGAAAATAGAGGATTAACCCTTTTGGATTAGGTACTTTAAAGTGCAGTGCATGTAGCTGAACGTCCTCTGAAATAGGGAGGAAAACCTCCTCTGCATTTTCAAATTCATTAAACTCGTAGTCTTGAGGTAGGGTAGTAGGATAAAAAATAGATTTTTCTTGTAGGTAGTAAAGCAGCGAAGAGGCCAGAATGTAGATCAATATTAGGAAAAGGAGGAGGTAATACATATGGGAATCGGCATTTGCCAGTGGAACATATTATTTGTCGCAAATTAGGAAGAAATACCCGAAATAGAGGAGTTTTTCCTTCAAAGAAAATGATAACTTTGTGGGTACTTCTATTTCCTTAAGATCAAAGGTGAAAATTATCGTATTGATCGCTACATTTTGCATCTTTGCTACATTTCCCACTAAGAATACCTTCCACGTCCTCCTGAACATTAATTTATTTGCTGAAAAGCAGGCTTAAGGCGTATATACGCTATAAAACCTAGAATTACTTTCAGTTATTACTCATTCATTGACAAACCGATCTGCTACCATGAAAATATTTTGGACTATAACTTATATGTTCCTAGCGACTATTATGTTCGCTCAAGACTCTTCTGACCATTCGACTCTTGAACCTGATCAAAGGTTGTACGAAGCTTACGGAGCGGAGTACATTGATCGACTGGTGACTGAAAACCCTTTCCTCATCAAAAGATGGAATTACTACCTCGATAATGCTTTTACTATTTCAGATGCCATTCCTGGCAAAACTGATAATAACCCAGAAGTAGTCATTGCTAATTTGGACAAGGTCAATATTCTACTCTTGGAAAAAGAGCAGAAACTGACTCATGATTACAATCTGATCACAGTCTATAATATTAAGAATACGAACAAGTGCTTGGTCTATAAGCCCGGTAAAAAGTTCGCAAAAGAACTAAGAGAAGCTTTGGCTAGAAACTAAGCTCTTTCTTTGATCGCAATAACTAACTTAGAATGAGTTTCCTTTTTTGAAACTAAAACTTAGCTCCCAACAGACAACATCTTCTATTATGACCAAAAACATTTACACTTTAATAATTGCCTTCTTTGCTACGCTATCTGTTCTTCCTGCTCAGACTTACATCATGGGGACAGATACTGACATTACAGACTGTAGTGGGTTTATTCTGGATAGTGGAGGGTCCTCTGATGCTTATAGTCCTAATGAAAATCTAACAACTACCATCTGTCCGGACGGAGCTGCTGGTACACACGTCCAGTTGGTTTTTTCTGCGGTAGATATTGCAGGAGGAGATGCACTTTGTTTCTTCGATGGACCAGATGCAACAGCTCCGCCTTTGTCTTGTGCCGCTGATTTCGATGCAGGCAATCCATTCATTGTACAAGCTACTGCAGTTAACCCAGGAGGTTGTATAACCGTCGTTTTTACCTCTGATGGAACAGGGGAGGGCAACGGTTATAGTGCAGATATAAATTGTATTGCTGCTTGTCAAACGATTCTGGCAGAATTAGTTTCGACTGACCCACCAGCGATGCCAGCAGATACAGGGTGGATTGATATCTGCCCTGGAGAAGGAATCTTTTTTGAGGGCACTGGAGTCTATCCACAGGATGGAGCAGTATATAACCACTCCAATTTTACTTCTTCTTTTTCTTGGAACTTTGGAGATGGAGCAACTTCACAAGGACCGACTGCTTTTCATGTTTTTGAGGAGCCAGGTGGATACATTGTACAGTTGAGTATTGAAGACCAATTTGGTTGTACGAATACTAATTTTATAAGTCAAAGAGTAAGAGTATCAACTTATCCAGATTTCGATTTGGGACCAGTACCAGAGTCTATATGCGTAGGAGATACGATCGAACTAGCAGCAGTTGTTAGTCAGGTAGATACTAATTCGACGGTTTCGGTTACTCCAAATCCTGGGTCATTCCAAACGTCAGGAGTTCTTTCTGACTCCTTGGCTTTACCTGATGGGGTAGGTACTTGTTATGAAACGAGTATTTTATTTTCAGATTTTTCTCCTGGACAGGTGCTGACAGATATCAATGACTTCCTTTCTATTTGTGTTGTAATGGAACACTCCTGGATGCATGATTTGGATATATTTCTTAGTTGCCCCGATGGAACTCAGATCATTTTACAAGATCAGGTGTTTGAAGGATTTGTGAATTTGGGGGAACCCATTGATGGAGATGGTCTTAATCCAATACCTGGTTTGGGATATCAATATTGCTGGACACCTAACGCTACCAACGGTACTTGGACAGAGTATTATAATGACAATAATGTTACAACTTTACCAGAAGGTGACTACAATCCCTTTGAATCATTTGATAACTTTTTGGGTTGCCCCTTAAATGGAGAATGGACAATCGAAGTCTGTGATCAATGGGCTTCTGATAATGGATTTATTTTCGAATGGTCTGTCAACTTTGATCAATCTCTATTCCCAAGTATTGAGACATTCACACCTCAAATTATAGATTGGACTTGGGATAATAACCCATCTATCTTTTATACTTCAGCGACTAATGATAGTATCATCGCTTCTCCTCAAAATGCGGGAAGTGCAAGCTATACTTTCAACATTACAGATGACTTTGGTTGTACTTACAATACCTTTGTAACGATCCCTGTACTTCCTCCAACTCATCCAGATTGCCATGCTTGTGAAGGTGAACTAGAAACCTTAGTCGATACCAGTGTTTGTGCTGGTGAATTCTTATTGTTAAATGGCGAAGTACCTGTAAGCCTTGGAAATCAATCTGTTACATTCGAATCTTACGATAATATTCCATTCGATAATGATGTCTATCCAAACATAGCTCCTTACGAATCACCAATCACCATAAATAATTTAAATCCTGCAACGCTGAATAGTGCGATTCTTCAAATTGAATCTGTTTGCATAGATATTGCTCACGGATTCGATTCGGATATAGAAGTGTATCTACGTTCTCCTAGTGGTGCAGTTCTCGAATTGACTTCTGATAATGGAGGCTCTGGAAATAACTATACGAATACTTGCTTTACCCCAGATGCAGCCTTACCAATTACTGCTGGTACACCGCCATTCACAGGTGAGTTTCAGCCAGAAGGGATTTGGAATATACTCAACGGCAGTCCGCTAAATGGTGATTGGACCTTACTAGTAAGTGATGATCAGAATGGTGGAGGCGGAACTTTCCTCGGATGGCAGATTACATTTACCAACGAAAATAACATTACGTACACGTGGGCTGATTCTCCAGATTTGAGTTGTCTGGATTGTCCTGATCCCGAAGTGAATCCAACTACTCAGACGACAGTTTATACTTTAGAAACGGAAGATAGTTTTGGATGTATCCTAAATGATACAGTAGAGGTTCAATTGGTTGCGGCCTTAGCTGCTCCTGATCTGAATTGCAATTCCATATCAGGTACAGAGATAGAATTCACCTGGGATGCGATACCTGGAGCGAGTAGTTATGAAGTAAGCTTAGATGGAGGGGCGACATGGATCCCTGCTAACGGAGGATTGTCCCATTCCATAGCTGGACTTAACCCTGGCGACATGGTAGACATTCAGGTTAGAGCAGTTGTGAGTAGTGCTTCTGGTTGTAGCGCGCTAGTTGCGGATGGTTCTTGCGTTGCCTTAGATTGTGGTATACAAACGGATACGGTTGCTACAACAGCACCTTCCTGTTTTAATACAACAGATGGTACGATCACGATGACTACATCTGGTGGTACGAATGCCCTTACTTTTTATTCCCTTGATGGAGCAGCTACAGTATCTTCTGTAAACAACCCTACGACGATAGATCAAGTTTCTGCTGGAATACATACCGTAGTAGTTTATGATATTGCAGGCTGTAGTGATTCTATTACATTTGAAATACTAGCTCCACCAGCAGTCACCGCTACAATTGTTGTTGACGAGATAGATTGTAGTGGAGGAATCGATGGATCTGCAACTGCAACTGGCAGTGGAGGCGTTGGTAATTTGAACTATAGCTGGAATACAGTGCCTGTTACAACTACACCGACATTGAGTAATGTCATAGCTGGAACTTATGAAGTAACTATTGCAGATGCAAACGGCTGTAGTATCATTGAAGAGGTGATTATTCCTGATGGAAATCCACTGTCTGTAATGATGTCTGGTTTTCCTGCAAGTTGTAATCAAGAGAACAGTGGATCAGCCACGGCTACTCCAGCAGGAGGTACTGGGACTTACTCTTACCTCTGGTCAAATAATCAAATTACAGCTACTGCAAATAATCTTTTAGCAGGGATTTATGAAGTGACAGTAACGGATTCTAATGGTTGTGAAGTTATTGATAACATTACTATTACAGAACCAGATGCAATTGTACTTGACTTTACAACTACGTCTGTTGCTTGTTTTGGCGAAAGCTCAGGATCAGCTACAGCGGTATTGACAAACGCAGTTGAACCAGTCACTTACGTTTGGTCAAATGGTAATGGTACTATTTCTAACAATAATATTACAGCAGGTAATTACTGCTTGACCATCACAGATGCCAACAATTGTATGGCTATCAATTGTGTTGATATAACAGAACCAGTAGCGATGATTTTGACAGGAGCTAGTACACCTACGCTATGCTCTGATGGAACAGAAGGAACAGCTACCGTAACTGTTTCCGGCGGCGAAATGCCTTACAGTTATCTATGGCCTGATGGTCAGATTACAGCTACTGCTATTAATTTAGCTTCTGGAGATCAGATAGTTACAGTCACTGACAATAGCACTTGCGAGCAAACAATAACAATTACTGTAGATGCTGCCTCTGCAATTGATTTACAAATTGTTAGTACTCCTACGGCCTGTTTTAATACAAATGATGGAACAGCAACAGTCACCGCTTCTGGCGGAATGGGAAACACCTTTGCCTACCAGTGGGATGCAAATGCGAGTTTACAAACTTCTGCAAATGCTATAGACTTACTACCTGGTGAGTATTGCGTAACTGTAACTGATAATAACAACTGTACTGCTAACACTTGCGTAACGGTTGATGCGCCACCTGCCATCGAAATTATGAATTCTTTTCAAACTGCCATTACTTGTTTTGGCGAAAATGATGGACAAGCAGAAGTAACCGTGAGCGGAGGTGCAGGTACAAATTATACTTACTTGTGGGATGACGCTGTTGCTCAAAGTACAAATCCTGCTACAGCCCTAACTGTTGGAACCTACACAGTTCTCGTAACAGATGCCAATGGTTGTACCATCGAAGAAAGTATAACGGTAGATGAGCCAGCGGAACTGATTGCTTCGATCAATAGCACTGACGTCGCTTGTTTTGGTGAAAACACAGGATCAGCTGTAGCTACCGAAACAGGTGGGACAGGACCTTACGACTATGCTTGGTCTAATGGTCAGAATTCTGCGACAGCAATAAATTTACTGGCCGGTCAGCAACAAGTAACAATAACAGATGCTAACGGGTGTACTGCTACTGCAATGGTAATGATCATAGAACCTAACACTGCTCTTACATTGGATGGGCAACAAACATTTGTAGGTTGTTTTGGCGAAAGCCAGTCTACTGCTTCCGCCATTGCAATGGGAGGAACATCAGGATATAATTATACTTGGAATAACGGAAACACAACTGCAGATGCTTTTGCACTTGCAACTGGTAATGCAGAAGTAACGGTAACAGATGCCAACGGATGTACTGCCACTGAAACGGTTGTTGTTGCTGAGTTGCCAGAAGTAACTGTAGAAATAATTGATGTAGAACCAACTTGCTTTGGTCAGGCTACAGGTTTACTGGGAGCAGTTGCTGATGGTGGCCTCGGAGCTGGTAATCCTGATAACTACACTTACATTTGGAGTACAGGTACGGTCAATGATACAATAACCAATGCATTGGGTGATGTAGAATATTTTGTGACGGTAACAGATGCTCAGGGCTGTACTGTTGTTGATTCAAAATTATTACAACAGCCAGGTGCGATGACATTCCTTTTGGAGCCAACAGATGTAAGTTGTAACGGCAGCGGTGACGGAATGGTCAGTGTAACAAATATCAGTGGTGGAACTTTCCCTTTTAATTTTGAATGGGATGCTGCTGCTGCCAACCAGACCACAGAAACTGCTACGGATTTATTGGCAGGAACATATGCTGTTACAGTTATTGATGCCAACGGCTGTGATGCAGAGAATTTGGCTGCTATCGAAGAACCTGAACCAGTGACGCTGACCTTCCAATCAGAAGACAATGCTTGCTCGGGGCTTGCCGTGGGGACCGCTTCAGTACAAGCTACAGGTGGTGTAGGAAACTACTCTTACATTTGGTCAAACGGAGAAACAACTGCAAGAATAGAAGATTTAGAAACAGGTTCAGTAACTGTGACAGTAACTGATGCAAATGATTGTCCTGTTGAACAAGAAATCTTTATTAGTCAACCTGAGGCTTTGATTGGTTCTGTTTCCTCAGAGCCAGTTACCTGCTTCGGTGATCGCGACGGAAGAGTTAGGATGGAGGTAATTGGAGGAACAGCACCTTATCGTTATCAGTTTGATGATGGAGACTTGAATGGTACAACTAATTTAGTTGGAATAGCTGCTGGAACTTACTCTGTTCTAGCTCAGGATGTGAATGGTTGTGAATGGGAAAGTGAAGTAACAGTTGGTACGCCTCCTCAGATTTCTGTATTCGCAGGAGAAGATGCTACCATCACTTTAGGAGATGAAATTCAGTTACAACCAACTCAAGAAAATGCGGTAGGTGATTTCCAGATCAGTTGGTCCGCTCCTTATAGTGGAACACTTCTTTGCGCAGACTCTACAGAGATTTGTACGACTCCAGTTTCTATAACACAGAATACGATTACTTACGAAGTTTATTTGGTAGATGAAAACGGTTGTGAAACAACAGATCAGATTACTATTACCGTTGCCAAAAACAGAGACATTTTTGTACCAACAGCTTTTACACCTAATGGTGATAACATGAATAGTACTTTATTGGTACATGGAGCGGATGATATTACAGTAGATTTATTTAGAGTGTACGATCGTTGGGGAGCGCTGATTTATGAAACTCGGGACTTCCCTGTAAATGATGGCGTAACAGGTTGGGACGGAACCTTCAGAGGAAAAGAGGTTAACCCCGGATTGTACGTGTGGTATATCGAAGCGAGCTACATAGATGGACATTCGCAAACCTTCAAAGGACAAACAACGCTTATTAAATAACAATACATTTACGGATGTATAAACTCCAAACCGATTTTTGCTAAAAATTGAAATTTAAACATATGAATTCTTTCAAACTTATTTTTGTAACTGTATTGTTAGCTTTTGTAGCTAATGTGCAGGAAGCGGAAGCACAGGATCCAAGATTCTCTCAGTTCTACGCATCTCCACTTCAATTGAATCCGGCTATGACTGGTGTTTTTCAAGGTCGCTGGAGAGTCAATGCGAACTATAGAGACCAGTGGTCGGAAGTACTCGGTGATGTTCCCTTCAGAACATTAGCTGCTAGTTTCGATGCACGTTATAAAGTGACCAGAAACGATTACTTCGGTTTTGGTGTAAACGTAATGCACGATGAAGTAGGAGAGGGGCGCTTTCAAACGAACAGAGCGAGTCTAAACCTGTCGTTCATCAAACAACTCACAGGTGGTGGTTACAGCCGAGGTGCAGAGTCCTACCTAGTTGCAGGAGCGCAGGGAGGTGTAGGTCAGCACAGTGCCGACTGGAACCAGTTTTGGTTTACGAACCAATTTGATAATGGTACTCGAACTCCTAATACTAGCTTGGGTAATGGAGAAACCAGCATTGGCGATGATACCGGCAACTCTGAAATCTACGCAGATTTTAATGCAGGTCTGATGTACTACGCCTTGTTCGATAATGATGCAACGATTTATGTTGGCCTCGCTGGTAATCACTTGAATCAGCCAAATGTTTCGCTGATAGAAGGTGGTTCGGAATCTTTATACACTCGTTGGGTTGTACATGCTGGTGGTGAAATACCTTTGGGTGTAAATACTGGTTTGAGCTTGATGCCTGCGGCTGTTTTTATGTTACAGGGAGAGCATATGTCGACTTCAGTTGGAGCTAACTTCCGTTATACAAATCACGACTGGCAAGAGGTAGCGATTAGAGCAGGAGTTTGGCCACATTTGGTTCGAAGAGAAAATGGATTGGAGGATACGAAGTTGTCAATGGATGCAATTGCGGTAGCTTTCATTTTGGAAATGAATCGTTTCAACGTTGGTTTAAGCTATGATGTGACGACTTCTAATTTAGCTGTTGCTAATAATTCGAGAGGAGCTTTTGAGTTGTCGATGATTTATGTGCATCCGGCTTATGAGCGAGTTAAAACGAAGTGTCCTAAGTTTTAGATTTTGTAAAAAGAAATAAAAAATTAAAAGGGGTAGGGAAGGCATGCTAAAACGCAGAAGCTTTTTCTACCCTTTTTTCGTTGATCTCCTTTGGTTTATTTACCTTGGATTTCCTATTTCCAAAATTCAGCTTTCTCTACTGATTATGAACATTCAACAACTCAAATACATCTCTGCTGTCGCCGACCTCAAACACTTTGGGCTTGCGGCTACACAATGTTATGTAACCCAGTCTACCTTGAGTACGATGATTGGGAAATTTGAAAATGAAATAGAGGTCAAAATTTTCGATAGAACGACAAAGCCTGTTACGATCACTAAAGAAGGAGAAGTATTATTGGAGCAGATTCGCATCATCCTCAAAGAAGTCGATAACCTAAAGGAAAGCGTAAAAGTACTCAAAGGAGAAATGAGTGGAGAATTTAAAATTGGAATTATACCAACGATTGCACCTTATCTGCTTCCCCTTTTCCTTAGTGAGTTTGCCAATAAATATGAGCAAATTCAATTTTCCGTTACCGAACTGACGACCGATGCCATTGTAGATAAAATTAGAAATCGGGAAATAGATCTGGGGATCGTAGCGCTGCCTTTGAAGAAAAATGACCTGGTGGAACATCATTTATACAATGAAGAATTTGTTCTTTTCGATTGCTCATCGGATGATTCAAAAGCTGCTGCTAAAATAGAGGAGATCAATAAAAACAAACTTTGCCTACTAGCAGAGGGACATTGTCTAAATCAACAGATCATCAACATCTGTAGCCTCCAAACAGGCAAAACAAACCCTGATATTAACTTCGATTTCAAAGCAGGCTCTATCGATAGCCTAATCCGTTTTGTTCGCCAAACAGAAGGATTAACGTTGCTTCCCTACCTTGCTATTCAGGACTTTTCAAAAAAGGATAAAGAGCGCATTAGTTCTTTTAAGGAGACAGTTCCCGTTCGTTCTGTGGGGATTATTACCCACAAGCATTTTGTGAAAACCAAGTTGTTGGAATTGCTTAAAGCGGAGATTCAATCTTCTGTAAGTGTATTGTTACGAGAGAGGGATGATGCGTTTGAAATTGCTTCTCCGATTTAATACCCAAGATTCAAAAGTCTAGGTAAATAGCCATTAATAGTTGTGGTTGTCTCAAATGTATTATTTTGAAAAACGCTTTAACAACGCAGGTAAGAAACAAACATCAGCCAGCAAAGCAGCAAGAATGGTAAAGGCACATAACAAACCGAAAGTGCTTACTGAAGGGACTCCGCTTAGGCCGACTATTATAAATCCACAGACCAAAGAAATAGTAGTTGAAAAAAGGGCTCCTCCCGTGTAGTCCAATGCTTTGTCTATACTTTCCGTAGTAGAAAAACCTCCATCTTGGAAATGTTTAAATTTATTGATTAAATGAATGGTGTCATCCATCGCAACGCCCAGCATAATAGGTGCAAGCATAGCATTGGCAGCTTCCAAGTGAATCCCTAAAACATACATGATTATAAAAGCTGAAAACAGGGGAAGTAAATTTGGGATAAGTACTAAAAAACTCATTTTAATTTGACCAATAAAATAAAATAAAATGCAAAAGGAAATAAAGAATGCAGCTCCAAAGGAGCGAAACTGAGTCTGAAGAATGTAAGTATTTAATTGAGCAAAAACTGCTGAAAAACCATGGATTTTCAACTTATATCCATCTTCTGAAAAAGTAGTTTTAAAATCCGTTTTTATAGCTGCTAAAAGTGGTTTTAAATCTTTGGTGGGTAATTCCTTAATATTGAGATTAATAGCCACATAGGAAAAATCTACTGCCATTAGTGAGAAAAAAGTATTTGATGCTTCCTGATTTTTTTTAAGGACTTTTTCGAAATTAACGGAGTTTAATTTCGAAAGTACGGACATCCTGTTTTCCAGAAATGATTGGAAATTAACGATAGAAATAGGGTGGGCAATTAATGGATTACTATCTAGTTTTTCTTGAAAACGCTTTAATTTGACGAGTACCTCCTTGGTTAAAAGGGATTCAGCTTGCGTGTTAGAAATATTCAATTGTAACCTAATACTTCCTTCTAGTTTTTTTTCGATAATTTCTAAGTCATTTTTCACTTTTCCCTCACCTAATAAATCTAAAGAATTAGTACTTACTTCTATGAAAGAAAGACTAAATATGCCAAATATAAAAACCAATAGCCCAATGCCTAAAACAGTTGTGTTATAGTTCGTTGTCCAATAATTTATCTTTCTAGTTACGGTCAGTATATTTATTTTTTTGACATTGGCTGTCATTGATTTTTCGTCCAAAAATGTAAACCCAATAGCTGCAATTACATACACTAAGCAAAAGGCAAACAGTAGGCCCACGAAGGTGAATAAGCCCATTATTCTAAAGGCAGGTAATGGCGACAACACCAAGGCCAAGTAACCGATGATGGTAGTTAAAGTCGTATAAAAACAAGGTTTGAGGCTTTTTTGTAAAGCGATTTTAATTTGTTCGATTTTAGATTGGAGTGGATTTTCTTTACGGTGTAAATGATAAATATTCGTGATGTGAATTAAATCACTTACACAGTAAATCATTAAGATAGTTGGAATCAACATTGAAATTAAATTCAAGGAATATCCCATGCTAGTCATTAGCCCAAAAGTAATACTTACGGGTAGCACTATAGACAAAAGAGCTATCGGTACGTAATGCCAATGAGGTAATAAAAATAATAGTAAGCCTAAAATAAAGGTGACTGACAGTACCGCAAAAAAAATACTTTCCTCATAAATCGTTTTGTTAAATGCCTCTCCTAGGATAGGGGCGCCCGAAATATGACTTTCTTCGATAGTGGTCTCAATAATAGTTCGAATATCATCAATAATCTCAGTTCGATTTTCAATTCTATTAGACGGTGTTAATTGACAATAGAAGAAAGAAAACTGCCTATCCGTTGAGACTAATTGCTTACTCAGAGCAGGAAGTTCTTCCAATAGTTGATCTACGTTTTCTCGACTACGGGAAGCTTGGTATATATTTCTATAGTATATTTTTCGATTAGAATAGATGGGATATTTTGCATTAGCGAGACTAAAGGTACTTGTGACATAAGGTAGACTATCCGTTTTTTGATGTAGTACTTTAAGCTGATTAATGTGACTTTCCGTAAGGGCATCTGAAGTCGGAATCATTACAATAACTACTTCATCTGAACCTTGTTCTTGTTGGAATGTGAGGTATTCTTTATAAGCCAGATTGTCTTCCAAAAACCAGATCGCTAAGGAATTATCTACGGTCAAAAGTCGCAAGGTTTGAACACCACCAATTGTCATAGCGATTACCAGCAAAAGCATCATACTTTTTTTGTAATCTAATACGAATTGGATAATCTTTTGGAAATTCATTTTTGCCTAAAGTTTACTTTTTGTTATTAAACTACTTTTTAACTAGGAAATAGGAAATCTTGGTTTCAGAGGATTCTGGCTATGGAGTAACGATAACATCTGTTTTATCAAAAGTCTTTATTTTCTTTTCCTTCGATGAAAAGAAACAAAAATCGAGGCTTTATTTCTTTCTTAACGCTCCGCAAACTCCTTTTTCCTAAAGTAAAAAAACTCGCCCTAATGATTAGTTTACTACGTTTACCTGCATCAAGAACTTGATATTTCTGCTTTAGTTATTCTTCCCTTGTGGCTCAAACAGTTTTTAGTTTTTAATGGAAAAAGAAGCTTGCTCCACTAAAAGAAATAAGGCCGGTCTACGGTAATCTGGCAGTCCTTCTTTGCTACAGCGAAAAGTAATTGATAGCCTAGAACAGAGTGGGAAAAGTGTGGCGGCCAAACCCCAGTAAATAGAACAAGCCTAGGTGGATAGGGTAGGGTGTTTCGATCATCGTGTGTACGTTAGCGGTATTTTAATTTTAATTTTCATTTTCATTTTCATTTTCATTTTCATTTGGCAAAGCCCTTACTTACTGTAAAACATAAGCACCAAAATAGCCATGATGTGAGATAGAAACCACCGTATCTTGCCGCTGGTTTTTATAAAATAAGTAAGGAATTTTCCACTCATCTTTTTGGATGCTAAGCTCTGCTGTTGACAATTTATTTCTTTTGGCATAATCCTCCAATAGTTTTTGAGCAGTAATTTTACGTTGACTAAGATGATCGCTTTTAGCAAGCCGAAAGCTATTTATTAGCATTGTGCTTTTATTATTTTCCAATTGAGCAATCGTGTGGATATGAGTATTCGTTATCTTACTTTTAGTGGAAAAGGTATATCCTTCAAAAAAGACTTTCCCATCATTTCGTAAAGACGAAGAATCTAGATTAGTGGTCATAGTCTCTAATTTTTTAGGAGCATAAAATCGACATTTTTTTATTCGGGCGACTATTTTGTAGGCACTCTCTTTTTTACTCCAGAGTAGCCATACCGCAAGTTCTTTGTTGGGCGCGGTGGCTATACACATTTGTTCTTTTTCCGTAAAGATCTTTTGTAAAAAGCGAGGTCTTTTCCAATTACTTTCCTTTTTAGCCAACTGCAAATCAACAATATCATTTCCAATCATTAGCTGTTGATTTTACTGATAATTATATTCATTGCTCCTTTAACGGTAATCATTTGTTCCATTTCTTCATCTTCAATCAGTATGTCAAATTTATCCTCTGTGTCTAAAACGATATCCACTAAATTTGCTGAATTGATTTTTAAATCATCAATAAAGTTAGTCTCTTCCGTTACGTTTTGGAAAGCCTCCTCGTCTTGGATATAAGGTTTTGCAATTTCTTTTAAGGCATTAATTAATTCAGTATTATTCATTATTCATTTTTTTAAAAATTAGGCAAGTATTTACATCACCAAAACCAAAACTTGCTTTGGCAATTATTTCTATTTCTTTTGTATTAATTAATTGTTTAGGAATTTTATCGACATCAATTAAATTCAAAATTTCGGGATGTAAATCTTCACAATTAATATTTGGAAAAATAAATCCATTTTTCAAACCTAAAATTGCTGCCACACTCTCGATAGCGCCTGCACCACTCAAACAATGCCCTATCATGGATTTAAGTGAATGGATATAAGGAAAATCTTTTCCTCTTCTATCTAGTGCGATTGTCCAGTTTTCTATTTCTACAGGATCCTTTACAGTAGCCGTCAGATGGCCATTAATTAAGTCAATATCTTTCGCATCAATATTCGCATTTTTGATCGCCGCACTAATACAGCGTTGAACCGCAATGCTGTTTGGCGCAGTCATGGTTCCCCCGTTTCGTTGGCCACCTGAATTAACAGCCCCACCTAAAATTTCCCCATAAATTGGTGCTTTTCGAGCTAGAGCACTCTCCAAGGTTTCTAATATCAATGCACCGCCACCACTGCCTGGTACAAAGCCTGATGCGGTAGCACTCATCGGACGAGAGCCTTCTGTTGGAGTTTCATTATGTTTGTAAGTCATGACACGCATGGCATCAAAACCGCCCCAAATATAAGGTCCATGTTCGCTACTACTCCCTGCTATCATCCGGGTAGCTTTTCCTGCTTGGATTCGCTCAAAGGCTAATAAGATAGCCTCTGTACCCGTAGCACAGGCAGAGGAATTGGTCGTCACTTGATTGCCCAAACCAATGATTCCTCCCAAGTAGGCACTCACTCCGCTCGACATAGTTTGAGCAACGCTATTACTTCCCAATCGTTTTACTTTCCCGCCATCTAATTTGTAAGTCGCTTCCCGCATTTTGTCAACGCCCGAAATTCCTGTTCCAAAGATACAACCACTGTCCCAAAAGGGTTCTTCTTCTGCAAAAGACAAACCTGCATCCTTCCATGCATCAATGCCTGCCATGCAAGCATACAAAATCCCTGAACTCGTAAAATTCCTTAATTGTAAAGGCGTTAAATAATTTAATTTTAATGCCTCCGATACTTCTGGAATACCGCCAATGCAGCAAGAAAAATTCATGGCTTTTAAGTCCTCGAAATATTCAATTCCTGATTTTCCGGCTTTAATGGCTTTTTCAAATTTCTCCAAACCAACACCATTTGGCGCAACTACTCCCATTCCAGTTATGACGACTCTATTATTCATTTTATGTTTTTATTTTCGAGCTACCATTCCAGCTATTATCCCTTTACAAACTAATTCATTTTGCTCATTTCTCATTTCTACCTGGCACTTTAATTTTCCAAAACGGAAATATTCTTTTTTTGAAATCACGGTTACTTTTTCACCAGGGTAAACGGGCAAAAAATAGTTGGTCTCATTAGAAACCATCACCATCGCAGGTAATTGAGTGGTTTTTGTAATCCTATGTTTTATCAAAAAAATACACAAACAAACCAAACCAATTTGAGCCATCGTTTCTGTTAAAATAACGCCTGGAGTAATTGGATTATTAATGAAGTGGCCTTCATAGAAATAGGAATCTGGTGGATATGTATAGGTACCGATTACTCCGTCTTCTTGTATCTCTTCCAGATTGTCTACAAATAAAAAAGGTTTGGTATAAGGAAGTAAGGAGATTATTTTTTCAGCGGTCATTTGTTTTTTTATTTAAAAAGTCAGCCCTCAGGTCTGTCCCAGTACTATGATGTTCTCTCTGCCTATTCAGTTGCACCACACATTTTTGCCCCTGATTTAGAAACTGAAATTCTTTTTTTAGCAATTCTTTTCTCAAATTCACATCTGATTTTATCGAAATTTACTGTCGTTTATTCTCTCTCTTTTCTTTTGGTTTGGCCCAAAAGAAACAAAAGGCCAAGGCTTTATTTCTTTCTTAACGCTGCGCACTACTCCATTTTCCTAAACAAAATAAACTCGCCTTTCACATTACTACTTCGCTCTTAATTGCTTCGAGTATTTGACGGTAGCTCTTTTACTTATTCTCCGTTTTGGCTCAGACAGTATTTTGTTTTTAACGGAAAATGAAGCAGTGCTCCACTAAAAAAAATAAGGCCGGGTTCTCTGGAGTCTGGCGATGGATCACTAGCTGGGCCATGAAGATCCGTGGAAGCATTTGACCCTGTGGTCGCAGAAAAAGTTCGCGCTGCGATTTCTAAAAATCGCGGTGAGAATTCTTTTTCTCTCAGGTACACAAAAAGTGTGTCGGCCAAAGCACTACAGAGGAAACACCCTAGTCCTAGTGCTACCTAATATGCTCCCCACCATCTACAGGAATAACGGCTCCATTTATCCAGAATGCAGCTTTTTGAACAAGCAAACCAACTACATTTGCCACATCCTCAGGCGTAGTCAATCTATTGGATGGATTTCTAAGTAAACTATGTGCTTTCAGCGTTTCACTATCAGGAATCATTCTAAAAGATGCCGTGTCAGTTGTACCAGCTTGAATGCAATTGGCCCTAATTCCGTAAGGGGCAAATTCTAAAGCGATGTTCCGAGTTATCGCTTCCAAAGTAGCTTTGGCCGCAGAAACCGCCGCATAATTTTCCCATGCTTTTTTGTTGCCTTCGCTGGTGAAACTTATAACTCGAGTATCTTCGGCAAAGAGTTTTTCTTGAAATAAATGTTGTACCCAATCGTATAAAGAGGTAGCCATGGCAGATATCGTCAAATGAAAATCATCATTTTTTAAGATGGGTTTTTCTGAAGAAATCATTGGTTTTAAATTGCCTTTAGCAATGCTGTGAACGAGTACTTTGACCTTGCCTTCTTTCCCTAACTCAATTTTCAAAGTTTCAATTAAAGCTGCCCTTTTATTTATATTAAGTGCATCAATATTAAAAGAAAGAAAATTTACATTATTAGCTTTTATTTTTAAAAATTCTCTTTCAATTGCAGGTAGCATAGATTTTCTGTCCCGATGGACCACACAAATATTTAAGCCCAATTCTGCCAATCTTTTTGCACTAGCTAATCCCAGTCCAGAAGAACCGCCAAGTATAATTGCCCAGTCGTTTTTATCTTTAAACTCGCTTATCATATTTTGTGATTTACCATTCCAACAAAACCTTTTGTGTGGAAAACCCTGGCCCAAAACTTAACATCAATCCTTTTTCTCCTGCTGATATATCTTTCTCTAAAAATCGTTCTAAGACGTACAAGACTGTGGCACTAGACATATTGCCATAAAGCCGCAAGACTTCTTTTGTGTCATCGATGTTTTTACCTAAAACGCCAAATAAGTCTTCAATGGTTTGAACAATTTTTTTGCCTCCTGGATGAAAAACCAAATGGTCAATTTCTTCAATAGTGGTATTGGATTTTTCTAAAAAGGGATGAATTATTTTAGGGAAATGAGCGGCAATTGTTTCAGGTACGCTTGGGTCTAAGACCATGTGCAAACCTGTATTTTTCAGAGCAAAACCCATCATATGTGTCGCGTCAAAGAAGTGGTACATATCCTCGTTCCTAACAATTGGTCCTTCCTCTTTTTCATCAGAGGACAATAAAACACAAGCAGCACCATCTCCAAAAATGGCAGCACTAACAATATTGACCATTGAGAAATCTTCCTGTTGAAAGGTAGACATCGGAGACTCTACAGCAATTACTGCTGCCCGTTTTCCTGGGTTTGATTGTAGAAATTTTTTAGCGTAAATAATTCCGGAAACACCTGCAGCACAGCCCATTTTTGTAACGGGTAGACGTACTACATCCTGCCGCAGTCCTAAGCGATTTATCAGATAAGCATCCACAGACGGAATCATAAACCCAGTACAACTCACCGTAATAATATAATCCAAATCTTCCGCTGCCCAATCTGCTTTTTCCAATGCTTTTCGCAAAGCCCCTTCTGCTAATGGCAACGTGCCTTGAATGTAACTATTATTTTTTTCCTCGAAACTACGGGGGATAAACATATCATCGGCATCCATTATCGAATAGCGTTTATCAATTCCTGCGTTACCTATAATTTTAATTACTTTCCTTTGAAATCGCTCGTCCTGCCCTGTCAACCACGCTTGTACGTAGGGAATTATCTCTTTGGTTGTTCGGGAGTAAGGTGGTAACTGAGTGGCGACTGTCTTTATTTTAACCATGTGTTTATTTGAGTATGTATTTGTTTGTTTAATTAAGTGCCATCAAATAATTATTAATTATGGAGTTAGTAATTATAGCGAATTCTTCTTTATAAGCCATTGGTATCGAAATGCCCATTTCCAATGAATCTCACTATTGCTTAACCCCAATTGATTGACATAGTTTTGTAGTTCTGACTTTTTAAATCCTCGCAAAATAGAAGTGACTCCATCTTCCCGAACCATCGGGTTAGGGATAAAGATGGTCAATAACTTAAACAGAAAAACGGCCCATTCATTTCTATGTAAATCGTTGATGACTACACCAACTCTGGCTTTTGAAGTAATTTCAGCCAAGCTAGTTAGAATTTCTTTATCCTTAAAATGATGAAAGAACAAAGTAGATAAAATGACATCGTAGGTCAAATTGCTAAAAGTATCTGAGGGTATTAATTCTTGTAAATAGCTGATTTCTGGATAATCAACAGATTGCTTTCGAGCGTAGTTGATGGTAAAGTTATTAGCATCAATGCCAATTAATTTAACTTTTCGTCCCTCTTTTCTGGCTAAATTAGCAACGACTCTAAGCATATCCCCGTTTCCACAACCCAAATCTACAATCGTTATTTCCTGTGTAGAAGGGATATTCTTCCATAGTTTTTTTAATCCGTTGATGGTTACACTATTTCCTCCAAGCCATTGATTTATCCAGGCGATCTGATCTAAGGTTCGTTCTAGAAGTTTTCCTTCCATCGAAAAATCATCCATGATTTCTGTCTGCGTACTTCTATGTTTTAAATTTAGAAACATCTGTAGTTTTATCAATATTTAGGTGGTGAATCATTCCGTCTTTCGTTGGTAAATTAATGCTGAAAATCAGCAGGTAAACTCCTTAACCTTTATCTGTGTTCAACTCCTCTCCATGTGTTTGCTTAATGATAAATGGAAGTAATTTAGGTAAGCTCCTTAATACGGGGATACCAAAATCTAATAAATTAGAATTAGATAAAAAGAGACTCAAAAAGCGTCCTGCACGTAATCTTTTTTGAAAGGTGCGTTTCCATTCTGCCGCATAGGCCTTCTCTAATTCCTGGCGACTACTCTTGTTTGTATTAAAAAACTGAACTAATAACTTGGATAAAATTTGGGCGCTATGTATCGCCATTCCCATCCCATTTCCGCACAGCGGATGTATCATTCCTGCGGTATCTCCACTCATGAAAACGTGGCTTTTTACAGTCTCTTTTGGAGAAAACGAAATTTGGCTAATCGTCAATGGTTTCGGAAACGCAGTTTTTAGTGTTCCAAATATTTTGTTTAAATGAGGGTTCTTACAAAGCACTTCTTGCTGATAAGTTGTGGTGTTTTTATACTTTTTAAAAGTTTTATAATTAGCTAAGTAACAAACGTTTATAAATCCATTT
>JBGCDT010000165.1:0-7073 GCA_045105695.1 Saprospiraceae bacterium
AGAAATCACAGGGGTTATCACATTCTGGAACCACTACCTCGGCTTCTCTGATGGTACAGCCATTGGCGTCAGTAACCAGTAAATCATAAGTATCCGCAGATAAACCTGTAAGGTCTTTTGGATCATTTGTGCTTGGTGAAATATGCGCCCAGTCGTAATTGAAATCTGGGGTTCCTCCAATCACTGTTGTAGTAATGGTTCCGTTGCCACCGCAATCTTCTGTTACGACAAAAAGCAGCGACATAGAATCCGGTTGCGTAATTTCAAAACAAGCCGAAGCCGCTACACAGCCGTTTATGTCATTGATCTGTAAGCAGTAATCGCCTTCCGGCAATGCGCCATTTTCAAAGGTTTGTAATCCGTTTGTTATAATGGTATCTGCGGGGCCATCGAAAGCTGGATCGAAACTTACTTCAAATAGAATGGAACCATTATCTGCTTCATAACAAGTACTTGGAATCGTGTCTGTGATTACCACAGCGGCAGTTCCAATATTATCAATCAGTGTGAAAATATATTCTAATGTACAATTTGTAAGAGTATTGTTATCAACTATCGTAACGTTGTAGGTTCCGGCAGCTAAGTTCGTCAATGTGCTGTCTGTGGAAGGAGTCATTGGATCGGTACTCCAAAAGAAAGTGTAGTCACCACTACCTCCTGTTGGGTGAATGATTACTGTACCGTTTGCAATTCCACAGTCAGGAGCTGTTACTACTTCAGTCGTTGCGGACAAAGGATTTTCTTCCTCAATAATAACTTCTATTACATTATAACAATCTGGCTCCGCAGGATCAACAATCGTTACCGCATAACTTCCAGCCGCTAAATCATTTCTGATATTCGTAACTGGGTTTCCAGTCGTCGGCCAAGTGTATTCAAAATCGGATGGCGATAAAACCACCGATCCATCAGCCGCTTCGCAAGTTGCTGGTAGACTTTGATAAGTCGCTGTTGGGCCGTCTTCTGTTGTTACTAAAATATTTACCGTGATTTCACAATCGGCAATATTACTATTCGAAATCAAAACAGCGTATCCACCTGCTGGTAAATCTGTTTTCATATTTCCAGTTCCATTACCTAAGTTTGGCGTCCAGGTGAAGGTGTAATTCGACTCATCTTCCAATAAACTAATAGTCGCCGCTCCATTTGCCAAACCACAATCTGCTTCTAAAATCGTAATCGAATTCAGCGTCGGTTCTGTACATTCGTTACAAGAACTAGAGTTCACATCGTCTTCAATGGAGCAACCATTCGCATCCGTCACTGTGATTTGATAATTGGTATTTGCTAATAAGTCAATTCGATCTTCAGGATCAGAACCTGGGTTTGGCGTTATATCTGCCCAGTCAAAATTGTATGGAGCAGTTCCTCCGCCAGCCGTTACATCTACCGTTACTGGCGTTTCACATTCTGGCGAAAGCACATAGAGTAAACTAATCGGCTCCGGTTCTTCCACTGTAAAGCAAGCTCCTCCAGCTACACAACCACTGCCATCATTAATGACAATACAGTATGCACCTGGTGGTAAATTTCCATTCGTAAATTCTGCATATCCATTGGTGAATGTCGTATCTGCCGGAAGGTCGAAAAGTGGATCGTAAGTGACCGTGTAATCAATTCCGCCATCGGTAGCACCTGGGCAAGAGACGTCCATGGTATCATTTATCACGACTGTTCCCGGAGGTACATTATCTATCAAAACAAAGATCACAGGTAGTTCACAACCGAGTGGTCCGTCGTCTGTAAGAGTAATGTTATAAACGCCAGCCATCAGGCCGTCGCGTGTATTTGTTGTTGAGGTAAAACCATCCTGCCATGCGTAGGTGTAATTGCCACTTCCGCCAGTAACTGTAATTTCGACCTCTCCGTTTGCAACATTACAATCAGGAGCAGTGGTCGTTATTACCTCAGCTTCCAGCGGATTATCTTCTCCGATGAGCACGGCCATTACGTTTGGACAATCAGGATCGGCAGGGTCCGTGATCGTTACGAAATGAGTACCTGTTGGTAAATCGCAACGGTTGTCTGTTGTTCCTCCAATGGCCCATTCGTAGATAAAATTAGAAGGGGTCAAAGTCGCACAACCATCGCTGGCTTGGCAAGTAGCTGGTGTCGTTACCACTGTTGCTGTTGGTCCGTCTACATTGGTTACGGTTACAAAAGCGGTGGTATTACAAATTGGACTTGCTGTGTTTTCTATTTCTACGGTGTATCCTCCGAAGGATAATCCAGTTTGTGTTGGACCACTTAAGTTTCCAGGCATCCAGGTGAAGGTGTACAAGCTTTCGTCGTCATTCAAATGAATGGTTGCGCTACCATCGCTGTTTCCACAAGTCGCTTCTACCACTGCGATACTTAGCACTTCCGGTGATTCACAGCCACATGGTAAAATCATAAATGACTCCGTTACCGAGCAGCCATCTGTGCCTCCAATAATGTCCACTACAAAAAATGTAGTATCATTGTTATAAAGCGCATTGAAGTTCAGTGTGTTTCCAGCGGCAACGTCGTTTGCGAAGTTTCCATTAATGGTATAACTCTGAATATTTTGATTAAGCTGTAGCGAAATTGGGAAGGTCGTTCCATCACAACTCGATAGATCTGTTACTGGATTTACAACTATAGGAGCTGGATCAACTGCAACCGTTAAGAAAGCAGTGTCTCTACAACCTTGTGCGTTTTCTACAGCAAGTCCGTAAGTAGTTGTACTCGTTGCCGCAATAGAAATACTTGGTCCTGAACCAATGGAAGTCAGACCGACAAACCATTCTAAAGAGACGCCCGTTCCACCAGTCAACACAATGGTATCGCCTTGGCAATATTGCGATTGGTCTGCGGTAATATTTGCGGAAGCAGTGCCACTATTCACATCTACTAAAATAGAATCTGTTGCGACACAACCGGTTAGATCATCTGTTCCTTGTACAATATAAGTCGTTGATACCGCTGGTGATACATCGATAGAAGGTGTATTGCCTACGTTCTGTCCGTTGGTGGAATTAGTCCAAATATAAGTCGTCGCCCCACTGGCAGTCAGCGTTACTAAGTCGCCTGCACATGGCGTTGGGTTGCTTGTAGCAATATCTATGAAATCTTGTAGTACATCCAAATCTGTGAATTCTCCAATGTTGCTGGATGTCACTGTTTCCACATCACAATCGCTTCCAAGGTCATCACAAAAAACTGGTGTTCTTGCAATCGTATATAATTCTACTGGAATCGCAGTGGTATCACATTCATAATTTGGCGAAGTCAATTCTAAACTGAAGCTTGCCGTATCTCCTTGTAAGAGTCCTGTTGGCAAACACCAAATGAGGTATTGAAAACCATTCACCGTATCTAACTCCGGAGGTTCTATAGTCCAGGCATCTGGCGTAATCGCAATGGAAGAAGGGTCTGTGTAAACGATGTCCATTGGCAATCTCAAGGTTACCTTATCTATGGTATCGGTTGGAGCAACCTCTTGATTAACGACATTGATAATTACATCAGTTGTTCCTCCTGGTATTAACGGTGTATTTTCATCAAAACCAATATCGAATAATTTTGGAGGAATAATGATCGCTCCATTTAATTCTATAGGTAGACTTTCTCCCGTTTCAAAATTTGTAGAATCACCACAGCCCATCAAACCTTGGAAAGTATAGTGCGTAAGTGTTCCGCTAAGGAAATCACAATTGGTCGTAAATTGATAGCGCAAAACCAATTCATTGGAATCCGTTGGATTAACTGGATTAAAACCTGGTAGTCCTTCCGCATCTAAATAAGGATGCAGATTTGAAAAATCATCGTACTGATAAATATCTCCTTTGAGATTGGTTCCTATGTAAACCGGATCAGCAGCGACAGGTACAAAAGCATTTCCAGAAGGGTAAGCAATCGATACACCTCCTGGTACTAACGTCGTTCCGAGCGGAGGCAAAATAAATTGAGAAACTAAATCAAAGACTCGTCCCTGATCTGTATTTCGCAAAAGCACATCTATAGTAACGGTATCGCAAATATCAGGAGTCGCATTTTGTGCAACGATGTTTGCATCCAGCATCGGATCTAAGTTTGTAACCGAGTGTTGTAATGTCATGTCATTACAAGGTGGATAATCTTCTGGATTCCAAAGCGGATCAGTATAAGGTGCGCAATTCCAACCTACACGCGTATGAAAATTCGTGGTTCCACAATTATTTACTAAAGCTTTTA
Organism: Saprospiraceae bacterium; assembly: GCA_045105695.1. Classification (GTDB taxonomy): domain Bacteria; phylum Bacteroidota; class Bacteroidia; order Chitinophagales; family Saprospiraceae; genus CALGLS01. The sequence goes on from JBGCDT010000165.1 coordinate 4,198, forward strand.
TTCTAACGATGTTACAAATTTCACTTAAAGTAGCGCTACCATCTGCTCTATCCAAACCAGGTGCGATTCCGAAATAATTACCTGTTCCGTAAGGGACTACTGTTAGTGAAATTTCATTCATTGGATCTGAAATCTCCTCCATCGAAACAACTTGAATCGTCGAAGTAGAATCTTCCAGAGCAACCCAGGTAATCCCCGCATCCGCAGAGAAAGAAGAGTTACAATGTTGTACAATCCAAACTGCCGTATCTCCTAGCAAAGTGAAGTTTGGATTACTACCTGCGACATAGGTAAAGGTCGGTGGATCGTCGTAAACTAAGTCATTAATCACAGAATCTTTCTGAGCTGTAGAGCAACTTCCATCACCAATGACTGAAGCATAATATCTGTCATTGAAGAAAATTCTAGAATCAAATTGATAATCGGTATCTCCGTTTGCGCTGCTGGTTTCAGATTGGCAGTTTGGAATAACGGCAATTCTGAAATTAAAAGAATAAGACAAAACCGTATTCAGCGGAGGTACATTATTTAAGGTATCAAAACGAGCGACGTAATGTCCATCCGGCGTAGTTTCAAAACCTGCCATTGGAAAATAATTGTTTCCATGCACCGGATGATCTGGAATCGAAACCTCTGGTTGAAACAAATCAAAGCCCGTTAAAATATTAGTATCAAAATCAAAAACGATGGAATCAATTTTTACAGCCTGTCGAATTTCATCTCCGAACCAATCAGAAAAACCATTATTTACCGTTACTAATTGATAATTCAAAAAAGTGAGGTCACAACCTTTAGGGAATGAACTACTCGTTGGAAAATTAAACACTGTGATGTTTTTTGCAATGGTAAGCAGGTCTCCAAAATTATCACAAGCATAATCTGTCCCATCCAAAGTTGCAAAACCTTCCGCTCTTAAATCGGGAACTGTTCGAAATTGTACTGGATAAGGCCCGTCAGGGTTTACCGTAAAGTTTCCAATATATTCTATAGTATCTCCCGAAACCAAAGTCACTCCTCCCCCATTCAAGTTCGTTAGACATTCATGTAAGTCGAATGTTAGAATTTTTAAAGTATCAACATATTCGATGCTCAAAGTACTGGTATCGAAAGTACACATGTACTCGTTTCCGCCATTGGTTACACGTAGTGTTCCATAGTCGAAAAGGAAGGTTTGAGTGCTGTCGTAAGTCTCATCAATGTTACTGTAGGTGATGACCATTCCAATGGAATCCGTGATTGGTGTTTCTCCTACTATATTCATAATTCTCATCTCGATGCTATCGCAAGAGATCGCTACTTTTGTGTCTGCAGAGTCGCGGTCAAACTCCGTAGTGTAAGAATTATCGGTAAAACCAAAAGTCGTTCTATTCACTTCAAAATTAGTCGTTCGGATACCTGGATCACAAATCACCGGAGGACAAGGTGGATCTGTCGAGTGCAAATATGGGCCAGTCATATCACTGCAATACCAAATGTGTTTGCAATCACAACCAGGGCAGAAATGCGCAAATTCCATAGGGAAAGTCGTTGGTCCTAAAGGTGCAGTACAATCCGACTGAAAAGCCATAATCACCTCATAATCACCATTGATAAAAGCAGTAATCGAAGCATCGAATATCAGAAGCAGTGTATCATTTGACATAGTACTGCTTTCCACTGGAAAGGACGTTCCTTCGTTTCTGATAATCTCCGTTTCTGATAAAACGATATTCACACCTGGGGGTAAAACCAGTTGTACATGAAATTCTTCATTGCCGCCACAATTCTTTTCAAAGAAGCGAACAGAGCGGGTCTCTGTATGTGTTAAGTAAAAAGTATCGAGTAAAGCGAAGGCATCAGCCGTCGTAAAATCTTCTTCGGTAGAACGAGTGTTGGAAGGTCGTAGGTAGTTATTTTCTTGATTTATGATTCTGTCGGTACAGGCGTTGTCGTAACTTACTCTTCCTGAGAAACTGGTTCGGAAATCATTACGACAAGTCTCATCATCTCCTAGTTCTTGCGCACTAGAACAATCAAAATCATAGTAAGCGGTGATCTCAAAAGAGTCGCCCAAAACCAAATCATCAAAGAAGCCATCGCCATCGTAATCAGAAAGTCCACCAGGTCCGTCAGGGTCTGTAGCGAATTGCGGATTATTATCCAAACTAATCAAAGCTGTCGGAGCAGCCAAGGTCACTCCTGCAAGTATCACAGAAGAAATGGTAAAGCCGCCATCGGATTCTTCAAACATATTTCCCAAACCAATACCTGCTTCTATATTGTACATGGTAGCGAAACCAGAATCGATTTCTACTCCATCATTTATAAATGTAATAGTAGTGTTACCCGTTTGGCAATAACCTGCATATTGATCTGGCAGAGTAGCTCCACCAACGAGCGTTACGATATTCGCAGCTCCCTGACCGATTTCAACGAAGTCGGTAACAGAGGTTGTTTGGCAGTAATTGCCTTCGCAACCCCAAGACATGTCATGAGTAGAAGCTCTGGATTCGTCACAAGAAACGATACATATATTTTCAGTAATAGTAGCAGTTTCATTAGGATCGAAAAAATCGTTTCCGTTTCCAGGTCCGCCACCTATGGTATTTAATTCAAAATGGGCAGAGTCTAAAATTCCTTGAATTAAAGTATCTGTTCCAACTAGAGTCTTCGTCAAAATTAGTGGAATACCATTTACCAAAACAGACTCTACATAAATACCACTCCCTTGCAAATTCTCATAAACCATGGTATCAATAAAACCATCCAAACCAGAACTCGTCACTTCAATGTCTCTAGTAAAACAATCGCCAACCTTTCCTTTTCCAAAACCATTATTCATAGTAGACGTGAAATTCGGAACCGCAAAGGCATCTCTATATTCAGAGTTGTTATCA
>JBGCDT010000166.1:0-3924 GCA_045105695.1 Saprospiraceae bacterium
TGAACAGAAGCAGATACGCAACCATTCGCATCAGAAACAGAGACTCCATAGGTACCGTCTTCAGAAACGGTTATAGAAGCTGTGCTTTCTCCAGTGGTCCATAAGTAAGTATAAGGTGCAGTTCCTCCACTAGCACTTGCATCAAGCATTGCCGTAGGGTTGCTATCTCCTGTAAGTGTAATGTTAGAAGACAGTGTACTACAGTCAACAGGGTTCATCAGATCGATACTTCCTGTAGCTTCACAATCAGGAGCGCCATCAGCAGTAACCGTTACAGAGTAAGTTCCTTCGTCATCGAAAGGCAAGGAAATAGAAGAAGTAGTTTCACCTGTAGACCAGATGTAATTCAGTGGGCCATTGTAACCAAAAGTTTCTACGCTCAAAACGATATTCAAGCTATCGTTAAACATATTGATTTGTGCAGTTAGCGAATCGCATACTATTTCATCGTCAGGTAGTGTAGTCTCGTCATCACTTCCACAGGAGACAAAAATGGTCATCCCCATAGCTAGGAAACAAAGGCTTAAAAATTTAATTGCATTTTTCATTTCTATTATTTTTTTATTTGATTTAATTGAATGATGATATGTCTAAAAACGTTTTTCTATTTATAGTACACCGATGTAAAGGCTGGTGTGACACCTAACTGAATTTATTTATAATGTATCGATTGCAATACACCCGATAGCATCCGTTACGGTAATAGAGTAAACCTCCGAAGTATCGTTCAATACGATTATCACTTCTGTTGTTTCTCCTGTTGACCAAGAATAGGTATAAGGAAGCGAGCCAGCGTTTACAATAGGAAACAATTCTAGACTGTCAATGCTTCCGTTAAAGAGGGTGTCTTGAATAGCAACTGTAAATCCAAAGCAAGGGTCGGTCGAAGTAACCGTTGTTGTCATATCGGTTGTACACCCATTCGCATCGGTAACGGTCACGCTATAATTTCCTCCTAAAGTGACAATGATCTCATTTGTAACCTCTCCGGTCGACCACTCATAGGTATATGGAGCAGTTCCCAATTGCGGAATGGCAGTCAGCGTTTTTCCCATGACGGTATCTACCTGATTAATAATCACTGAGAAACTAGTGTCGCAAGGCGTCGTATTCAAATCCACAAAAATAGAATTCTCTTGAGTGCAGTTATTATCGTCGGTTACTGTTACGGAGTATGTTCCAACAGTCGGTGCGAGTGTGAAATCAGTGGAATCACCTGTTGACCATAAGTAGCTAAATGGTTCTGTTCCACCTGTAATATTCGTAACCGAAATGCTCTCGACAGGTGCTCCCAGTAAACCGAGTGTCAGATCATAGTTGATCATACAGTCAATACTATCTATTGGAAATTCTCCATCCTCGGTATTGGTTTCATCCATGTTTTCTTTTCCACAGGAAGAGAAGATGGCCATACTAAGCAGGCAAGAGAGTAACAAAAGTTGATGAATTCTGAATTTCATATTTAAGCGTTTTTTATGGCTTTCGGTTATAGTACACTTGTTTAGTGGGGAATGTGACAGTTGGGGGAAGTTTTTTTATAGATGAAGGATTGAATGTTGAATGTTGAATGTTGAATGAATGAATGAATGTTCCTTCGACCGTAGTAATCCGCGGAGCATACGAACTAAGCGCCATTCAATCCTTCAATCCTTCAATCCTTAAAAACCAACTCCGTGCACAATTCTCTTTGACATTCTCCGTTTTTGTTTTAACTTTGCATTTCAAAGTACTTTTATTATTGACTATAATTTTAAAATCAAAGCTTATGAAAGCTCTTTTGCAAGTGATAAGAGATGATAGTACATTAAGATTTGGGTTAGTTTCTCTACTACTCTCCTTCTTACTTTTTTCATTTACAGCAAATGTTTATGATACGAACTTAGGTGTTTTTAGAGATAGCTTCTTCGCTAACTACGGATTTACGGTTGTCTATTTTATAGTTGTTCTAGTAAACAATAAGTCTGACTTTGGCGGTTATTTCAAATTTAAGAGCTTTGCGCGAAACGTTGTTTTGCTACAACTTTTCAATATTAGTGCATACGCACTTAATCGCTCTATTACTGTTTTCGACCTTTCTGTAAATTGGGTGGTAGCCTTTCTATTAATTTCCAATATAGTGATGCTGCTGGCTGCTTTAGGCTTTAGTTTTCGAAGGCAAAAACTTAATCATTTGATGTTGGCCATAGCCAACCTGGGTGTCTTATTTCATTTTTACCAAAGCATATATGTGCTATACCTCTATCCTTTTGCAATGGCAGGTTTCTGGTTCTTCGGTATTCCGCTCCATACTTTTGTGCCACTACTGATGTTAATTGCTTTTATAAAAATAGTCAGAAGATACCTGAGGAAAGGACATCATTACTTACCGACGACTTTAAGTACTTGGTTATTGGCGATAATATTCATTAGTTATTTCTGCATCAGATTTGATGGCGTTACCTCCGCTATGGACGCAACCTTTCATCAGCAGAACAAACCTTATCAAGATGACGATTTACCTGCTTGGGTACTTGCCAGTCAGCAATTGAAAAAAGATTGGATTACAAAACGCGCGCTCGAATGTGGCATTTCCTATAGCTCTCAAAAAAGAATTTTTAGTGGAATTGGAAACGTCCGTTTGAATGATCGAGTAAAACATGACCCTTTAGTAGTGATCGCTTCTTTTTGCACTACTGGAACTCAATTTCAAAATAAAGATCGTATCAAAATCCTACGTTCCCTCTATGACGAGCGACATACAACGGAACGTAAACTCTGGTCTGGCAACAACCTCTCTACCACAGATATTGTAACCAATGTCCAGCTCTTCCCTGAATATCGAATTGCCTACACGGAGAAGATTTTCAAAATTCACAATAATATTATTTCTCAGTGGAGAGGTAATCGCCAAGAGGCTTTGTACACTTTTTATTTGCCAGAAGGTTCCGTCGTAACCTCTGCTGCGCTTTGGGTAGAAGGAGAAGAACGACCCGCTTATCTCACTACGAAAGGCAAGGCTGAGAAAGCTTATAAAAGAATCGTTGGCGTAGAAAGAAGAGATCCGCTACTACTCCACTGGCAGGAAGGAAACCGAGTAACTGTGCGGGTTTTCCCTTGTACACCTAAAGAAGATCGACAATTTAAAATCGGGGTCACAACACCTTTACAAAAATCTGGCGATCAACTGATTTATGAAAATATAGATTTTGAAGGCCCTTATTGGCAAACAGCTGAGGAGAGTATTACTGTCGTTTCCGAAGGGGAGCTGACGAATATAGACACCCCTTTTTCTTTTCAGGAAGACGGTTTGAATTATACTTATAGCGGTCCTTACAATTCCAGGTGGACTTTGAGCTTTGATGCTCCAGCTATTTCTAACAATACATTTACATTCAATGAAAAAAGCTATCAGTTAAAAGAATACGATCATAAATTGGAAGCTTTCGATCCTACACATATTTATCTGGACATCAACGCTGGTTGGTCAAAAAGCGAGTTGAAAAAAATCTGGGAAGCGACCAAAGGAAAGGAAGTCTTTACTTTTTTCAATAACAACATGATCAAAGTCACAGAAAAAAACCGCAAAAAACTCTTCAAGAGACAATGCAATTCTAACTTCACGCTATTCCCTTTTCATAAAATAAACTCGGAAGAAAATAATTTAATTATCAGTAAATATAACCAACTCACTCCTACCCTTTCAGATATCAAAAAGTCTACCTTCATGGAAAAGACCAGTGATTATTTTAGTAATAGCAACGTGCCTACTAAAGTATTCAACCTTAGCGAATCCATATCTCCTTACCTAAAAACGCTAAAAGAATTGCGTAGCATAGAAATAGTAAATGGCGATGTAAATGAATTGTTAGAATTACTAAACCAAAAACAGTTTCATAAAAACAAAGAAGACCAAAATACTATCGTCAACCAATACGCTTCTTTTGA
>JBGCDT010000167.1:0-5353 GCA_045105695.1 Saprospiraceae bacterium
GCAAGAAAGGAATTTCCCCCTTTCAAGGGTACTTCTATATTTTTTCTTACAAATTGCGCTGGTTCATCATCTTCGATAGAGCGAATTCCGTTAATGTTTTTTTCAAGGCCATTCAGTTCACCTGAGGAAAATTGAGTAATACCAACTACCGCTCTGGAAGATGCCGTTTGTTGTGCATGTAAGTGTATTGTTATAAATGATACAATTACGATTAAAAAGATTGTATTTAAATTCATTAATTATAAGGTTATTGGAAGTAGTTTATTAGATTTTTTTTGCAGGACTCACGTTCGCCGACACACCGGATACCATAAACCGGACAAACTTCAATATTACTTTAGCTTTTCATTATTAGCATGCCGATCAGCATCTCTGATTGATTTCTTTTCTAAGTTCTTCTCCAGTGCTTCGGATAAGTCTATGCCTGTTTGATTTGCCAGACATATTAGTACAAATAGTACGTCTGCCATTTCATCAGAGAGATTTGCTTTAGCATTAAGTTCATCTTCCTTTCTTTTGAAAGATTGTTCTCCGTACATTCTGGCCATTAGTCTGGCTACCTCTCCGACCTCCTCTGTTAGTATGGCTGTGTTTGTCAATTCATTATAGTATCGGATACCAACAGTATTTATCCAATGATCTACTACCTTTTGCGCTTCTGCTATAGTCATCTTTATTTATTCTTTTTCCTTGCTGTCTATGATGATGGTTACTGGCCCATCGTTTAGTAATTCTACTTTCATATCTGCTCCAAAGATTCCTCTCTCAACGGCTATACCGCTTGTCGCTTCTAATTGTTCCAAAAAACTTTCATACATAGGAATAGCTACATCTGGTTTTGCCGATCTGATATAAGATGGTCGATTCCCTTTTTTTGTACTAGCATACAATGTAAACTGACTGATGACCAACAACCCTCCTGAAATGTCTTTCACAGATTTATTCATCACTTCATTTTCGTCATTGAAAATTCGGAGGTTTGTTATTTTTCTACACAACCATTCTATATCAATGTTGGTATCTTCAGGCTCTACCCCAAGTAATATAAGTAGCCCTTGATTTATCTTACCATTTACAACCCCTTCAATAGTAACAGAAGCCTTACTTACTCTTTGTATGACGACACGCATGTTATTTATTTTAAGAAGCCAGTTCTTCGTGTAGCTCCTGAGAGCTGTATCCTTTTATATTCACCTTTTGGGAAATGGGATAGCATTTTAAGTTGCCTGTTTCTGATTCATTTACAATTTCAAAAATATCATCCAAGTTTACTTGATCCAGCCAAAGATCCTGCAACGCAGTACTATCTAATATTAACGGCATCCGGTCACTAATATGCTTCACGCTCTTTTCCGTTGGCTTTGTAATTATGGAAAAACTTCTAATCGTTTCATTTTTACTTTCCCATTCGTCCCATACGCCCGCTATTGCTAAAAGTGTCTTATCTGGATTTACGATTCGAAAGGGCCATTTTTTTAAGCCCTCTGTTTTCCACTCATAGTAACTGTCTGCTATTACCAAGCATCGGGTTCTTCGAATTGGGATTCTAAAAGAACTGGATGTTTGGATGCCTTCCACTCTGGCATTGATTAGCCTCCCTGTATTTTCGCCTGTTTTAGAAAATTTTGGAATTAGTCCCCAGGTCATACGGGTTAATGCCCTCGGCTGCTCATTTGTAATTACATAAGCAAAGTCGCAGGGAGAAACATTGTAGCTGGTTTTCAGACTTTGATTCGTTTCAATTCCAAATTGCTCCAAAATTTTGGCTTTGTCGATAATTAAAGAGTAACGTTTACACATAGTATTTTAATATGAAAAAAAATAGACATACATTGTTTTTTCACTTGAAAATTGAAAGTACAACTTGCTTGTTACTTTTCCATAATAGTCCTTGATTTTTCCACATTTGATGTTAGTAACTGTTGGTAACTACGTGAAAAACCACAATACTTATCCACACTTACTAAGAAAATGATTTTTACATATATGACTAAAACTAAAACCTTTCAAAATTTGTCAACAACTGGAGTAGTTATCGACATCGACTTATGAGTTGTCAGAACTGCTAGTGAAAATAGTTCTTCTATTAATAACTTACCAACAGCTTGTTTATAAGTAGCTAAAACCCTGATATACACTACTTTTCACTGTGAATCATCTGTGGAAAACTACCCATGAAACCTTGATATCGAGTTTACCTAATAAGTAATGACTTTTTTATCTACATACTAACACTCCTAATGATGATAAAGAAAAGAAAAAATTTTAATCAAAAGTATTTACCAGAGGTCGAGAATGTGTATAAACTCGAAACGGAATTAATCTAAGGACATGAAACAAAGGCAGATTTCTTTGACTCAGGAATTACGTTGGGTTCTCAACAAGTTATTAGAGGTCGCTGTTTATTTGCCAACGAATCAGAAGCGATGTTGATTTTTACTAACGAAAAATTGACTTCAGAATCTGCCTTGAAAAGTACTGACTGTAACGATCCGAGGGAGAGCAGGTTAGGACTTTTCAAGGAGCGTAAAGATTCTGAAATTATTTTTTGTGTAATACTTAGTATTACTTTCGTTAAAAATTCGATTATGGTTGTTGCTTATCTTGAGCTTTACTTTTTAAATATATGTAAATGGGAATTCAGTTTATTGCAAAAGACAAAATTAGCAAGACAGTAAAAATTTGGCTGTGCATTGGTATTGTCCTGGTTTTTGTTCAGGTGGTTGTCGGAGGTATTACTCGTCTTACAGGTTCTGGTCTTTCTATTACCAAGTGGGAGATTGTGACGGGTACGCTGCCGCCTCTGAATGCTGCTCAGTGGGATTCAGAGTTTGATCTTTACAAAGAGACTCCCCAGTATCAGAAGATCAACGAAGGAATGAGTATGAGTCAGTTTAAGTTCATTTACTTCTGGGAGTATTTCCACAGGTTGTGGGCTCGTACGATGGGCTTTGTATTTCTATTTCCTTTTTTATACTTTTTATTTAAAGGAAAGCTATCTCGCTCAGTCGTCAAGGATTTATCAGTCGTCATTCTTCTTACTGTTTTTGTTGCTTCCTTAGGTTGGATCATGGTCGCTAGTGGCTTAATTAACAGACCTTGGGTAAATGCTTATAAGCTTACCTTTCATCTTTGCTCGGCCCTAACTATGTTCAGTTATTTGCTTTGGACTACTTTCAAGGTGTTTTCCCCAAAAAGATCAGTTATCAACAATTCAGTGTTAGTAACTGGCTCAAGAGTCTTTCTTTTTGTATTAGCTCTTCAAATTTTTCTAGGTGGTATCATGTCTGGGATGAAAGCTGGTTTATTCTATCCTACTTGGCCTGATATGAATGGAGTGTACCTACCTGAGGCGTTATTAACTGCTGAGAATTGGAATGTGGATAACTTCGTCTTCTATGATGATAATAATTTTATGCCTGCCTTTATTCAGTTTGCACATCGAGGAACCGCTTATATATTGATTATCATAGGTTTAGGTATGTTTTTTAAGTTATATAATAGTAATATACCTACTGTTTACAGACGAAACATTTATATGTTGATAACTATGTTAGTAATTCAAGCTATTATTGGAATCCTTACTGTTGTCAGCTGTAAAGGAAGTATTCCAGTTGGTCTTGGTGTTATGCATCAAGCGGGTGCTTTAGTTTTACTAGGAATCACTTTATTATTGGTATACAGAACTCCAAAATCGAGTTACTAACATAATGTGGACAAAGTAGTCCTTAGTGTTAAGTTTCAATTATATATTCCCTATCTCGCTGATAATTTGTTTAATTTCCAAATAATATTTTTTATTCCTTACTTTTGCGGAAAATGATATTAATATTTTATGGACCACACAATTAAAGAAGAAGGAGATTTCAGATACATTGAAGTAGGAGAAGGTGAGAATGTTCTCATGCTGCTTCATGGACTCTTTGGCGCATTGAGCAACTTTGAGGGAATCATCAGTCATTTTCAAAAAGACTATAAAGTGGTAGTTCCTATGCTACCTATTTTTGAACTACCGATTAGAAAAGTCTCTGTTTCTGGCTTAGTAGATCATGTCGCTAGGTTTGTTGAATACAAAGGCTTTGATAAAGTAAATGTTCTTGGTAACTCACTTGGAGGCCATGTGACCTTGCTCTATGGACTTGCTTATTCTGATAAGATTCAATCTTTGATACTTACAGGTAGCTCAGGTTTGTTTGAGAACTCACTTGGGTCTACTTTTCCAAAACGAGGGGATTATGAGTTTATAAAGAAGAAGACTCAAGATACTTTCTATAACCCTGAAGTAGCTACTAAGGAATTGGTGGATGAGGTTTTTGATACGGTTAATGATAGGAACAAAGCGATTCGGGTCATAGCTACTGCTAAGTCAGCTGTTCGCCATAATTTGGGAGATAAGCTACATCAGATCAAATCGCCCACTTTATTGATATGGGGAAGAGAAGACAATGTAACTCCCCTATTTGTTGGTGAAAAGTTTAATGAACTTATAGCAGGTTCCAAACTTTCTGTCGTCGATGAATGCGGCCATGCGCCAATGATGGAAAAGCCAGATGTATTTAATGAAATTTTGGATGAGTTCTTAGCAAGTGTTATTGTAAAAAAGGATTAATTATTTGCTAACCAAAAAAATAGGCTATTGGAAACAAATTCCGATAGCCTATTTTTTTTAACATTAAAAATGTAGTTTAACTTAATATTACAATATTATTGTTTCTATTACTTCGGCCCTATCCAAATTCTTTATGAGTTCATCTGTTAATTCTTCTTTTTGAGAATTTACGTTTTAACTTAATTTAGATGAAATTTTTCTGTTTTTCAATTCATGTTTTTAAGACTAGGTTCTGTTCTTAAGTATATAATAATTAGCCTTCAGCATTTTTTAACTTTTAGTTTTTTTATATCTTTCTTCTAGTGTTCATTATGAATTTGTTGATAACTTCTAGCATTCTTCTTCGAGTTTATAAATGTACTTATTAATATTTCAACTACACTCTGTCTAGGCTTTATAGTGATATATACTATCGCTAATTAGTTGCTTTCTTTAAGAGAGACTATCCTATATTTTATAGTTTTATTTTCTATACTTTGTTACTGTTCCACGGGGAACATTTAAAATATAAGCGCTAAGGTCTGAATTTTAATTTAAGTAGATTTTCAGTTCGATCGTCAAAATTTTTATTGGAATTATATTGATCTTTATTAAGTTATGTTTCAATTAGTGTGATAATAATTTTCATTATGTTCCCCGTGGAACAGTGATAACTAAAGAGATCCGTATTTCAAAAAGTAAAAAGAAGATATTCTTTGATACAAGAAGAGAAGAAAGAAAAGTATCATGTAGTAAAATGAATTT
>JBGCDT010000168.1:0-6498 GCA_045105695.1 Saprospiraceae bacterium
CCAGATCCAACAGCCATAATTCCCAATTTATTATATGTGGTTGACTGCGCTTCCGTTATTTTGATTTTTAGTCTAGTCCATACGACTTCCCCTGGAGGGACTTCATCTGGATAGTTATCCCATTGCTCATCAACGAAGGACTTGTCTTTCCATTCCGACTGATCACCGATCTTCATTTTGCGTTCGTACTCATGAAAGAAATCGCTTTGATAGTTGCAGGAACTAACTAAGACTAAAACTAAGAACGAACCAATGAGATGTACTATTTCTAATTTCATAATACAAAGATAAAGCAATAAATCAGGGGGTGCACTACCGTTCGCAAGGCTTTTGAGCAGTTGGAAAGTGAAAGCTTTTAGGTACTAAAGAAAGCACTTATGTTTGTGGTGTTGCTGATGATGAAGAGCGATTCTTTACAAACTGATAAAACTCCTGCATAATGAAAAACCTAAGATTGATAACACTACTGACCTTACTACTAAGTTCTACCGTACTAGTAGCACAAGATTCTAACAGTACAACTACAACTGAGAATTTAATGACTGAATTGGTAAAAGGAAAGAAGGTGGCTGGAATAACAGCTGGCTATTCTATTCTTGGAGGACCGCAATGGTCAGACAGCAAAGGACATCGGGATTGCAAAACCAAGCAGCGTTTTGAGGCAACAACGATCACTAGAATCGCTTCCATCGCAAAACCAATGACTGCAATAGCTATTCTCCAACTTAGGGAACAAGGAAAAATTGACATTGACCAACCAATCCAACATTATCTTCCTCAATTTCCTAAAAAAGCAAAAGGAGAAATCACTACTCGACATTTGATACAACATGCTGCTGGTATCGGAGCCTATGAATCCAATAAAGAACGACAAAACAAAATTGAATATACTGACTTAGAAAGTGCAATATCTATTTTTAAAGATCGAGAATTACTAAGCACACCTGGTCAAAATCATAGTTATAGCAGTTACGGCTACATATTGTTAGGTAGAATTGTAGAAATAGTTTCTGGAATGAAATATCAAGATTACATTCAAAAAAACATTTGGGACGTTGCCGGAATGGCGAATACCAGCGTTGAAGTTTACGGAAAGATTTACAATAACAAATCGAAGCTATACCATAAGAAGAGAAAAGCAAAACGCGCTAAACAAACGAATCTCAGTGATCGAATTCCTGCGGGCGGCATACAATCTACACTAGAAGATTTATTGAAATTTGGAGACGCACTATTAAGTGGAAAATTAATTTCTGAAGAAAGCTGGGAGCTAATGATAACTAATTCTGAGGTCAAAAAAGATCGTAATTATTTTGGATTAGGTTTATATCTCTATGGTGAGAATCCTCTGATTGGAAATTTATATGGCCATAGTGGTTCTCAAACGGGTTGCTCAGCGATGCTGTTTTTAGCCCCTGAAAAAAAGGCAACTATTGTGGCGGTAACCAATACATCAAGAGCCAACAACGAGATAGGGAAAGTGACTATGAGTTTGTTTGAAGCGGTCGACTCAGCTTCTAGTTCTCAATAAATTCAATCATTTGCCCTAAACATAAAGCGCTTTTCCATTTCATTTACATTAAACTTAGAAATACAATATCATGAAAAATATTCTTATAACAATACTCTTGCTACTTCCCTATTTATTAATAGCTCAAAACAAAGCGACCATCAGCGGTCACCTAATTGATACTCAAAAAGAGAACATTGCTTACGCAACCATTAGCCTTTTTGATGAAGAACAAAAATTAATTCTTGGAGCCATTAGTGATGAGGAAGGAAAATTTAATCTGTCTGAAATCCCTTACGGAAATGTATTGTTAGAAATTCAGTTTCTTGGATATAAAACAGTTCAGCAGAATTTGTCTTTAGAAAGAAAAAATAAGAAAGTTAACATCGGGACTATTACTATGGAGTTGGATCAGGAGCAGTTGGAAGAGGTAACGGTTGTTGCTGAAAAATCGGATTACAATCTACGTTTGGATAAGAAGGTCTTTAATGTTGGAAAAGATGTTTTGTCGCAAGGAGGCTCAGCCATTGACATTCTGAATCAAGTTCCACTCGTCACTGTAAATGTAAACGGAGGTGTAGAACTCAGAGGCTCTGGCAATGTGCAAATCCTCGTCAATGGTAAGCGATCCGGCCTTACACTGAACAATGCCTTGGACCAAATCCCTGGCGAAAACATAGCCTCCATAGAGGTGATCACCAATCCTTCCGCTAGCTTTGATGCAGCAGGTTCCGCAGGAATTATCAACATCATTTTGAAAAAAGACAGAGGCATGGGATGGAATGGACAGCTGCGTTTGCAAGCTGGTTATCCTGCGGATCATGGTATTATTCCAGGCCTTAATTACAAAAGTAAAAAGTTGAATCTCTTTTCTAATTTCCGCTGGAGGTATTCTGATTACAATGGTTTCTATACTACGGAGCAGCGAACTACAGAAAATGGTACAGACAGTTTTTTATCCAGAGAGGAAGATGAAGACCGACATGATGATGGCCGTAGTGGTTACTTTGGAGCAGACTATTACATCAATGATAACAATACAATTACATTGGCTTATTTCAGAGCAGAAACCAAGGATACAGACGAGACTATTTTAGATTATAAACTGCGAACAGATGGACAAGACGAAACCAGTATTCGCACCAACGGTAATTCTGTAGAAAACAGAAACTACAATCAGTTTGAATTCAACTACACCAGTAAGCTGGCTAAAAAAGGACAGAAATTTACCGTTGATTTCCAATATGATTTTTGGAATAGTACAAAAGATTGGAGTTTAATAAACTCAGGTGACATTGCTCAAACAGCGATAGGCAATCGCCTCCGAACCAATAACATTGCGGGGAGTCGAGACTTCGTTTTACGTAGTGATTACAAGCATCCATTAAAAAATAATGCAAGTATAGAAACGGGTTTCAAGCTCGAAAATAGAATCGTAGCGAATGAATACCTCGCTGAAAATTTCGTAAATGACGAATGGACAGTTTACAACGGCATAGATAACGATGTCGATTATGGAGAACGAATTGGAGCAGCCTATGTACAATATCAAGGTGCGTTTAAAAAGATAGAATATATGTTGGGGCTTCGATCTGAGTACACTTTTTTAGATGTAAAAGATCAGGAGAATGAATTTACGAATGAGACAGATTATCTGAATTTCTTTCCATCGATGCATCTTTCTTATTCGATAGCGGAAGGAAATACACTGCAATGGTCGTATTCCCGCAGAATCAATAGACCAAGCCTTTGGAACCTTTATCCGTTTTTTGAAATCACTGATTTTAATTTACAACAAACGGGGAACCCTAACTTACAGCCTTCTTTTTCTCATGCTTTGGAATTGGCTTATTTAGGACGCCTAGGACTGTTCACTGTAAATCCATCTGTGTATTTTAGACAGACCAGTGATCCATTTTCTAATTTCATTTTTCAGAACGAACAAGGAACATTTATCTACAAGCCAATCAACATTGAGGAGAGAACTTCTACTGGTTTCGAGTTGTCATTGAGGTATATACCAGCGGAATGGGTGAGCCTAGGTGGAGAGTTCAACATCTTTCACTTTTCAGAAACAGGAGAGTTTGAAGGTGTAAATCTAGATGCTAAAAACAGCTCTTGGTTCGCTAGAGCAAACGTTATTTTTAATTTACCAAAAGGCTATCAACTACAAACTCGATTTGATTACTTCGGAGCAGAACGTCGTGCTTTAATTGAAGAATTGGATATGTATCAATTGACCATCGGATTGAGCAAAAGCTTTTTCAACGATCAGTTAGCCGTTGATGTCAGAGCTAGAAATATACTGGATTCTCAAGTCCGTAGATCGTTAGTAGAGACAGCGGATTATAGAATTGAAGACAACGGAAAGCGAATTGGGGAGCGATTTAGTATTGGCATTGTCTACAAATTCAACCAAGACAAAAGACAACGTATGCGACAAGCAAGAAGAGGGAATCGCTAAGGAATCTGTAAATAATAACATTCCGCTATCTTTGGTAGATGAATGCAAACGATTATCAAAAACTAGCTTCCAGAACATTAATTGCCAAACCTGATTTTGACATCACCGACAAAAAAGTAATGCTCTCCTGGTGGGCCCTCGGCCTTAGCGGAGAGGCGGGTGAGGTAGCTGATTTGATCAAAAAAGGAATTTATCATCAGCAAGGAATCGATGAACTCAAATTGAAAAAAGAACTTGGCGATGTGCTTTGGTATATTGCTGCACTTTGCACAGAGATGGGATTTACGATGGAGGAAGTGATGCAACAGAATGTAGAGAAATTAAAGGCGCGCTTTCCTGACGGCTATTCGCCAGAACGAACTACGTTTAAGGAAGGAAATGCGGAGTAAGTATTTTACTTTTGTTTTTGGTTTTAAAATCAACAAAACACTTGCTATGAAGTTTGTCAAACTTTTCTGTCTGCTGTCTTTAGTTTTTCTTTGCGAATTAGACCTTATTGGTCAGAATGCTTTCATAGATAAAATAAACATCCCTTCCTCAATTGTAACTTACACCTCTGCAACTACTGATGGAAATTTGCACGTAGCTTATCCCGTCAAAAGCAACAACACCAATATGTTCTATGATGGCATACAGGTGTTGAAATACAATAGCTGTCAGGAAATAGAATGGAGTCAGGAGTATCAATTTGACGGAAGTTCAATAATGATTGATGCGCTATTAACCCACTCCAATGGTTCCATCTATTTGGCTGGTCGGGTTGAAGACGGGACGGAAGACATTGATCTATTTTTGCTGCGACTGAATGAAGATGGAAGTGGAGTTTTCTCAACCGTTTATCGCAGACCTCTGAGACAGTTTATTTATTCTATAGATGAAACCGCTTCAGGTAATATTGTTCTTTTTGGAATCAGTTATTATAATGCGACCAATTCTAGGAATTACTTTTTAACGGTAAATGAAAATGGAGAATTCATAGATGCCTTTCTCAACGGAGAGGCAGGGGTATGGGGAAGAGGAATTGTTTGCAATGACGGAGATTACATGGGCCGGATGGGGCCTAGAATATTCAAAGTAAAGCCTGACGGTACGCCAGTCTGGGTCAATACCTTTGTGGGCGTTTCCAATGTATCGACTCCAGTGGAAGTAGAAGACGGATTTATTTTTTCCTCTAATAGAATTTTTAATGGCGTTCCCGACCCTTCCTTTTTATTCAAGTTAGACCTTGATGGTAATCTCATTTGGGTAAGCAAAGGATACCGAGCCAATGGTTATGCATCTCTTGAACTGCACCCCAATGGTAATATTCTCTGCCTCGATACCGATTACGATCCTGATCAGACTAGCGTTTTTCATTTAGGTATTTTAGAATTTTCATCCGAAGGCGAACAGCTTTCCAATCGTAGTTTTCTGACCACCTATGGCGGTTCTTTTGTTTTTGGAAACGACATGGTTTTGTTGCCAGATGAGGAAGGATTTGCCTTTAGTGCATTTGGAGGAGGAATTAGAGATACGCTGTTTGTCGGAAGACTTAACACTTCATTAGAAACAAGCTGCCAGTTCACTGATAACTTTAATGAAGACACCATCAAAACAGTCACTCAGCAAAATAATTCCATGTCTTTTGATCCGCTAACCTTTGATGTGGAAAATACGCAGTTTGAAGTTACTGACGTAAATTTAACGGCTGAAAGAATCTGTCAAACACTAACCTTCGACTACCCTACTTCACTACCCGATACGATCATCTGTGAAGGTGATGGAATTTTACTTTCCGTAAATATCCCAGACGCTGATATTGAGTGGCCCGATGGTAGTACAGCAGATACTTTTCTGGTTTCGGAAGCGGGAGACTATTCTGTACAGGTTAGCCAATGTGGGATAGAAAGTACGCTTTTAGTACAACGAGTTTTGGTAGAGGATTGCCCTTGCAGAGCTGTTTTGCCAAATGCTTTCACTCCTGATGGAGATGGGGAGAATGATATTTTCACACTATTGAAAACCTGTGATGTTTCTGATTACAGAATGATGATTTACAATCGTTGGGGAGAGTTGGTTTTTGAAAGTAACAATGCAGAGAAAGGTTGGAATGGGACGCACAATGGAATTGCTGCTCCGATGGATTCTTATATTTATCGTTGCTTTTATAACATTGAGAATGGTGGTCAGATAGAGCTGATGGAGAAGAAAGGGAGTCTGACTTTGATTCGGTAACAGCTCGCCTTTCGATTCAATAATCGCCTGGAGAGTTCTCATTATTTTTTTTCTGAACTAGCTTTTTCTTAGATTATTTTTTCACAAACTTTCCTTTCCCAACAATACTCTTACGTTCGATAACTCTAAAGGTATACCAGCCCGCATTCAGCTGACCAACATCAATAGCCTGCTCCGGTTGTGTCAGCTGCACCTGTTCAATTCTTCGACCAAGTACATCATATATTTCTAAATAAACGTCTTGAAAATCCACATCAAAAACGTTTACAAAAAACTGCTCACTTACTGGGTTAGGATAGAACGTCACCTG
>JBGCDT010000169.1:0-23995 GCA_045105695.1 Saprospiraceae bacterium
CGAGCAGTAATTGTATTTTCTTATTTTTATTGAAAAAAGGAGAAAGGACAAATTCGTGAAAGCGTTTCAACTCTCTTTTATCAAAAAGCCGCAATAATTGGATTAAATTACTATTCTGCATGGAAATATGAAATCTATAAAACTAGAGTTTGAAATCTAAATTTACACATAAAATAGTCAATCTGATAGAATAATAAATCTATAGTCAGCCGGATTTGTACTTTTTTTACGCAACTGAAGCGCTTACATTTGTAGTATCCAAAGGGAAAAACGTTTTCTCTAATTCAAAAAACCAGAATACACAAAGTTGTCCGATTCTTATATTGACTAACTTCTTAATCTTTTATTCTATGAAAAATCGAATACTCTTCTGCTTACTTTTAAGCATAACCAATATCTGCCTTTGGGCACAACCGAATGCAGAATTCTCTGTAGATATCAACGAAGGCTGCTTCCCACTAACGGTCGTTTTTACGGATGCTAGCCAAGGAAACAACCTCACCTATGTTTGGGATTTTAACGATGGAAATACTAGTGAGCAACAAAATCCAACACATACTTTTATAGAATCAGGAACCTATGATGTTTGCCTGACGATAGAAGACGATAATGGTGAGATGAGCACGAACTGTCTTGTTCCAACAGTTACAGTTTATCCATTTTCTATTTCAGATGTGGTTATTACGGAGCCGAGTTGTAATGGCGAAAGTAATGGCAGTATCTGCATCAACGAGATCCAATGTGGCGAAGCTCCTTATACTTATGAATGGAATTCTGGTGATGTTACTGCCTGTCCGGCTAATCTGCCAACGGGTTCCTATACGGTTACGATTACGGATGCTAATAACTTAACAGCCGTAGAATTTTATACACTAGATGAACCTAGTCCCATCCAAATTTCCAACATCAGTATTGTTGACGTAAGTTGCAATGGTGGAGCAGATGCAGCCATAGGTATTACTGTAGAAGGAGGTACTGCTCCTTATGCTTTTGAATGGAGCAATGGGATGACATCAGAAGATATAGTAGGTGTCGATGCGGGTTCTTACGACGTCACTGTGACAGATGCGAATGGCTGTGAATTTACCTCTTCCAATATCTTCGTCAATGAACCTTTGGGCATGGAACTTTCCGCTTCTGTGGTATCAGCCACTTGTGGAAATGCAGATGGAAGTATTGATATTACTGTTAATGGAGGTACACTA
The DNA here is from genome assembly GCA_045105695.1 of Saprospiraceae bacterium. Taxonomy (GTDB): domain Bacteria; phylum Bacteroidota; class Bacteroidia; order Chitinophagales; family Saprospiraceae; genus CALGLS01. The sequence goes on from JBGCDT010000169.1 coordinate 1,206, forward strand.
CCTTATCTTTTTAATTGGAACAACGGTCTTCTTTCTGTCGAAGATCCTACAGGTTTGGCTGCAGGTTTTTATACTGTAGTTGTAACTGATGCGAATAACTGTACTACGGAATTAGTGAGTGATGTCAGTGGATTAGGTGGACCTATTGTAGAATTAGTGAATGTAACTCCAGTAAGTTGTAACGGAGCATTTGACGGAAGTATAGATATTGATGTAAGTGGTGGTACGGGACCGTACACATTTCTCTGGAGTAATGGCGAAACAGGAGAAGATATTCAAAATTTAATGGCAGGTACTTATTTCGTAACCGTTAATGACGCACTTAACTGCTCAACGGTATTATCTGCTGAAGTTACGGAGCCATCACAAATACTAGTAAACGTTCAACCCACCAATGCCGATTGCAATGGCACTAATGGCAGCCTTTCAGTTGTAGCATCAGGAGGTATTGCACCATATATTTACCTATGGAGTAATAACGATATGACACAAGTACTGTCTGATCTTCAGCCGGGAGAATATACAGTTACTGTAACTGACGCATTTGGTTGTACAGCTGCGGGATCTGGCATAGTGGAATCGGGTAGTCTTAATTTGGATGCTATTGCAACAGAAGTTACTTGTGGTGAAATGGATGGTACGATTGACCTGACTGTTTTGGATGGTGTAGCGCCTTATAGCTATATTTGGAACGATGCTACTGCTAGTACGACTGAGGATTTATCTGGGTTAGATCAAGGGTTATACTCCGTTACGGTGGTAGATGATAACGGTTGTGAAGGGATTTTAGATGTACCTGTAACCGGAGGAGTACCTATTAGTATTTCGATCACTGGACCTGCTGCTGTGTGCGAAGGCGAAGATATTTTACTATGCGGTCCCACTTCAGTAGGAGCAACTTACTTATGGACTGGCCCAAATGGTTATGTGAACACAACAGACTGTATATCTTTTCCGAATGCTGATGTAACAGTAAGTGGTTGTTATACTTTAGTAATTACAGATGTAAATGGTTGTACAGGAGAAGCTACCCTTTGCGTGGATGTCGTAAGTGCTGCTGATATCATTGCTAATATTTCTTCAGACGTATCTATTTGTGCTGGGGAGTCAGTACAGTTATCAGCAGAGCTTGGAGGCCCAGTTTCAGATTACACTTTTGAATGGACACCTACGGTTACTTTAGATGATCCGAATTCGCTAGAACCTATAGCAACTCCTAATGTTACAACAGCCTATTCGCTTACCGTTTTAAATAATGCTTCTGGTTGCCAAGTTATGGAATCTATTATTGTAAATGTAATTCCCGATTGTGTATGGCCAGGAGATACAGATACAAACCAAGTCGTTAACAATTTCGATTTACTAAATATCGGTTTGGCTTATGATTCTGTAGGACCAGCAAGAGCTGGCGCTAACCTAATGTGGCAAGGTCAACCAGCAGTAGATTGGATGCAAACGATTCCGTCAGGACCGAACTACAAGCATATTGATTGTGATGGTAATGGAGTCATTAATGCGAATGATACTATAGCGATTACTGGCAACTGGGGAGAAACGCATGGCTTTACAGGTGATAGCCCAGATCAGTTTTCTAACAATGATCCTACAGATGGAGGAGACAGCCAGTTTTTCTCTGATGCCCCATTCTATGTTCAAGCCGACACACTCATAGAGGGAGCGAATATGGCCTTCCCGATTATACTAGGAGAAGAAGCAAACGCAGCAGAAGATATTTATGGAATCGCTTTTAGTCTGACTTATGATACTACTTACATCAAAGAGAGTGGTGTGTCTGTGGGCTTTGGTCCTTCTTGGCTTGGATTGAATAACGATGACATGATTTCGATACAGCGCAATTATCCTGAAGATGGGCGAATAGATATTGGGATGACTAGAATTGATGGAATGAACATAACCGATTTTGGTCAGCTTGCGCAGTTGTTTATTACTGTAGAAGATGATATTCTTTTTGCACCAGGTGATGATCCTCAGTTTTTTACAGGGGGAGCAACTGACGGTGGAGGAGAGGAAGAAGGATTTTTCACTGGTACTGCAATTTTTGACATTATCAATGTAAAGGCGGTCAATGCCTTTGGCGAGGAAATTACGATCATTCCTACAGAGACAACAGTACCGGTTCAGACAACGACAAGCACTAATAATATACTACCTGCTGGGTCTATTCAGATTTATCCTAATCCAGCTAAAGATCGTATTCAGGTTAATACAAAAAATATGAATTTAGAAAACATTCGGTTGTTTGATTTGAGTGGAAAGCTAGTTCGATCTGCGACTGAGTCAACGCTTAATGTGGGGAGTGTACATAGTGGATTGTATCTGCTGAAAGTACAAACCTCAGAAGGCATCTATGTAGAAAAAGTGATGATAGAATAAAGAATATTTATAGATGAGCTTGAAGCCCGTTGCCGAAAATTTTCGGTAACGGGCTTTTTAGTTTTGCATTCCCAGCTCTTAAAAGTTGATATGCATTTGTAAATCAAAGCGAAAAACTGTTAAAACTATTTTTTCTTTTACGAATAGTATAAAAACCAATATGATTTTCAATATATTTGATCTTTCTTGTTAAGAACATATCACAATTTATTCACTACAAAAACTATAATTCCATAGCGAGATAATTACAAAACCATTCTTAAGGATTCTGTCCTTTTTTTACCCATTTTTTGCTTAGCTATTACTAAAGTGAAGACATATTCATTTTGTTTTTGAACTGCTGTGTCTTTCATGAAATGTAACGCATCTCCATCCCAGCCTTTTTATCAACCGATTACTAAAGTCATTTTCAATTTGACTTAACAGAAGAATTCGTTCGGTATCACTTTTGCCTAACTAAGGCAAGAACCAACCGACTCCCAAATTCCTACACTATTTAACATTGATTCGGCCTTTGCTAATGTCTTTTGATACGGACATAATCAGGGCTTAAAATAATACTCATGAATAATATCAAGTGGTGCTATGCTGTAGCTCTTCTGCTTTTCTTTGTCTGTTCCTGCGGGAAGGATAATTCGACAACACCTGTAGAGGTAGATCAAGCTAGTTTTAGTTGTAAAATTGACGGCAAGTTTTGGGAAACTAAAAACGTAGCAAGAGAGGTTATGATTCGCAGTGAAGAATCTGCTGGTGTCTTTTTTAAAACCTTGATTATTTCAGGGTCTTCAGATACGGAGGAGTTAGTAACCTTGCACATTTATAACATGTATGAAGCAGAGACGGGTGACTGTCCTGGGGTTTATACTTATTTTGGGTCAGAACATGTAGATTATGAAGAAAAGGCACGGCAGATAACCATTGACGGAATCCGATATGGAGACCATAGTGCTATTTCTTATTTTTCATCAGCTGAGAATTCTTCAGGTTCTGGCTTCAGTGATATAGAAGCGGAAATAACGTCTTGTTCAGATTTTAAAATTAGTGGAACTTTCAAAGGAACCATCCAAGGACAGAATGAAAATGGACCTTACATAATGCGGATATCAGAAGGGGTTTTTGAAAGTATACCTTATGTGATTGAGGAGTGATGTTTTAATGAAAATTAAAATAAAAAGTAAAATGAAAAAATCCTTCGGACGTGGAATTACAAATTAGTATTCCATCAGACGTTGTAGAAATCGCATAAAGGTATTTTAGACTGAGTGGAAATCGATATAAGTGAAAAATGTGATTATAAAATCATCCATAAAAAAAACGGCTAATGGAAAATCCATCAGCCGTTTTTTTTATGAGAAGCAATCGCTTATTTTATTTTGAATGCTTTCTTGATTTTGGAAACCATGTCAAGTTTCTCCCAAGTGAAAGTTTCTACGGTTACTTTCTTTGCTTTTCCGTTCATACCAATAGTTACTTTCTTCTTACCTGGTTTACGACCCATGTGGCCATAAGCAGCAGTCTCTGAAAAGATTGGATTTTGTAAACCAAAACGCTTTACGATAGCAGCTGGGCGCATATCAAAAATCTTCTCCATCTTGCGAGCCATCTGACCATCAGTCATATTTTTCACCTTTCCTGTGCCGTAAGTATTGATAAATAATCCAACAGGTTTTGCTACACCAATTGCATAAGCAACTTGTACCAAACACTGCTCGGCCAAACCAGCAGCAACAATGTTCTTTGCCATATGGCGAGTAGCATAAGCAGCAGAACGATCCACTTTAGAAGAATCCTTTCCAGAGAAAGCACCCCCACCGTGCGCACCGAATCCACCATAAGTGTCAACAATGATCTTACGTCCAGTCAAACCAGTATCTCCATGTGGTCCTCCGATAACAAACTTACCAGTTGGGTTTACGTGTAAGGTTACTTTACCAGCAAACAACTTACGTACTTTAGCAGGCAGCTTTTTGAGGACCCTAGGGATTAGAATATCCTTTACATCTTTTTTGATTTTCGCCAGCATCTTCTTTTCAGAATCAAAGTCATCATGCTGTGTAGAAAGTACGATGGTATCTACCCGCATAGGTTTGTTGTCATCACTGTACTCAATAGTTACCTGAGATTTAGAATCAGGACGCAAGTATTTCATTTGTCTTCCAGCGCGACGAATAGCAGCCAGTTCTTCCAAAAGCATGTGAGAAACTTGTAATGGAAGAGGCATATAGTTGGTCGTTTCGTTAGTTGCGTAGCCAAACATCATCCCTTGGTCGCCTGCTCCTTGTTCTTCAGCTTTTTTTCCAACGTCAACACCCTGTGCAATGTCAGCAGACTGCTCATGAATGGCAGACATGACACCACAAGAATCCGCATCGAATTGATATTCAGATTTAGTGTAACCAATTTTTTTGATGACTTCTCTAACAGTAGTTTGTACATCTACATAGGCATTGGATCTTACCTCGCCAGAGACGACGGCAAGACCAGTAGTTACTAATGTTTCGCAGGCTACTTTCGACTTAGGATCCTGTGCTAGGAATGCATCAAGAATGGCGTCGGATATTTGATCGGCCACCTTATCCGGGTGTCCTTCAGAAACAGATTCTGACGTAAATAGATATGGCATAATTAAGTTTGTATTTTTTCAAAAGTGGGTATACGGAATTTCGGTTGCAAAGTTAAAAATACTTTGAGTCTTAGCAATTTATAAAGGACTTTAGTTTTGTCGTGGAAAGAGGGTAGTGGGTGAGCAGAATTTGATATAATTATTTGAGTGTAAATTTTACCACTTTGTTTATCTCACTTCACAGACAAACATTGGAGTTGCTTCTTTTGTTTTTGAGTCGATCTGGTAAATAAAACCTGCTAGCTTATCACCAATTTTCACAGGGCCAACCCCGGCCGGTGTACCTGTGTAGATAAGATCTCCCATATTCAGTTTGAAAAACTGAGAAACATAGCAAATGACATCTTCAAAAGAAAAAATCAAATCTTTTGTATTTCCCTTTTGAACAGTCCCTCCGTTTTTATCCAATCGAAACTCAATTGCTTCTCGGTTTACAGTATCGATAGGAATAAACGGACTGAGAACCGCTGAGCCATCAAAGCCTTTGGCAATCTCCCAAGGATGGCCTTTTGCTTTGCATTGTGCTTGTATATCCCTTGCTGTAAAATCAATTCCCAAGGCAATCTCTTTCACGTAATCTTTTGCAAATTCTTTCTGTACATGTCTTCCATTCTTGCAAACTTTCAAAACGACTTCTACCTCGTAGTGCAAATCTTTGGTGAACTCCGGATAGTACAATGGTTTGTTATTGACGAGTAGGGCAGAGGCGGGTTTCATGAAAACCAATGGTTTGCTGGGTACTGGGTTGTTCAGTTCTTTAGCGTGGTCGACGTAGTTTCGTCCGATGCAAATTATTTTCATGTGTTTTTAGTTAAAAAAATATCTTATTAAAATTGCACATTAGCTAAACCCGCCAATTCCTTCACCTCCTTCACCGTTTCCTGCGCTCTTTTTCTAATCTCCGCGGAAGAAGCTTTGATTTGATTCTTCACGTCTTTTTTGTTACTTAATAATTCTGCTTTGCGTTCGCTGAATTCTTTACTCAAAGCAACGAGCCCTTCCGCTGTAGCATCTTTCAACGCAGAATATTTCAGCTTACCATTATTGTAATCTTCCATGATGCTGTCGTGTGCATCTTGTTGGCCGCTGGCGCGAAGTAGCTGAAAGAGGTTAGCAACACCTGCACTCATTTCACCATCAGGGGTTTCTCCTGTATCGGTAACGGCAGAACGAATTTGCTTACGAATTCTAGCTTCTTCTGCAAAGACAGAAATGTAGTGTTTCTCCCCAGCGCTCTTACTCATCTTGCGTTCAGGAGCTGCGGTGGAAGAAATCTTAGGCGTATCGCTATACAAGCTCTCTGGCAAAACAAAATACTCTTTCCCAACCTGTCGGTTAAATCGCTCCGCAATATTTCGCGAAAGTTCTAAGTGCTGATCCTGATCTTTTCCAACAGGCACATAGTCCGCTCGATAAATCAAAATATCAGCTGCTTGCAAAACTGGGTAGCTGAACAAACCGGCAGAAACGAAACCCGCAGATTTTTCTTTAGAGTCAGAAGACTTGTCTTTGAACTGCGTCATTCTACTCAATTGCCCAAAGGAACAAAAACAGGAAAAAATCCATCCCAGTTCTGTATGCTCTGGAATCAAGGATTGAATAAACAAGTTCTCCGGCTTCACACCCACAGCCAACAAATTGAAAATTAACTCCCAGGTATTCTCTCTTAGTTTCTTTGGATTGTAAGGCATCGTCATCGCATGATAGTCTACGATACCATATCTACATTCGTATTGCTCCTGGAGGTTAACCCAGTTTTGTACTGCTCCGAAGTAGTTACCAAAGTGCATATTACCAGTTGGTTGGATACAGGATAAAACTTGTTTTTTGTCACTCATGATTTAGGTTTTTGAGCAGTTGGCAATTGGCTTTTAGCTATCTACTAACTGCTGAGTTTTACTTCCCAGCTATTGCTGAAATTTCAATGTTTACAAATTTTGGCAAATTAGCCACTTCCACTAGTTCTCTTGCTGGAGCCGAATCCTCCTCAAAATATTCTGCATAAACAGCATTGATTCTACCATACAGATTCATGTCACTAACAAAGACAGAGCATTTGATAACGTCTTCGTAACGGAGTCCGGCAGCTTTCAGTACTGCCCCCATGTTTTTTAAAACCTGATGTGTCTCCGCTTCTATAGTATCCATTACGAGTTCACCCGTTGCAGGGTTCAGTGCAATTTGTCCAGAGAGATAAAGTACGCCGTTGAAAGAAACGGATTGATTGTAAGGTCCGACAGGAGCGGGGGCCTTGGTGGTGTTGATGATCTTTTTCATGTGTGGGAATTTTGAATGATTGAATGGGCACTCGGTACGTATGCTCCGCGAATCATTACAGTCGAAGGCATTCAATCATTAAAGAACTGAGCGCAGTTAACGGTTAAAAGTCAACAGTTAATAGTCGAGAAGAAAACACAAAAAGCCCCTCATAAAACTATGGGAGCCTTTGCAATTATTTTTGTCGCGAAGTGCAGGGAGGGTTACTCCTCGGCGGCTTCGATAACTACTTGTCCCCGATAGTACATGGTACCGTCAAGCCAGTAAGCTCTGTGAAATTGGTGAGCTTCGCCAGTAGTCTTGCAGATAGACACCTGAGGTACAGGAGCCTTGTAATGCGTACGACGTTTTCTTTTTCTCTGCTTAGAGATTTTACTCTTAGGATGTGCCATGATAATTTATTTAAGCTTTTGATTATTGAAAATTGGCTGAATCAAAAGCGGCTTGTAACAACAAAAATTACTTTTTGTGTAATAATTAATTATTTAAAATCTTTCAATGCGTCCCTGAAAGGGTTGGGCGATTCATCATCTTCGTCCGATGCTTCGTCTTCCTCAGAAGGCTTTTGTAAATAACGAAGCATTTCTTCGTCGCAGGATGATTCCTCGGTATCATCACAGTTTTTTATGATCGGAAGACTGAGTGTGATGAATTCGTAAACTGGCTTTGCGACGTTTAGTTCGCTGGTCCCGGAAGGGATGTACCAAATTTCGTCTTCTTCACTTTCTGCTTCTGCATATTTGACCATGAGCTGATTGTTTCCTTTTACTGGCAGCTTTATGGTAGCCAGGCAACGGTCGCAGGTGGTTTGTACATGACCTTCGAATTCGAAGATAAGTACAATCATATCTGGTCGCTTGTCGAAATACAATCTGACATCGAATTCCCCCTGTTTTATGACCGATTGATCAAAATTGTTGAAGAATTCGCTATCTACTTGAAAATCAAACTGATGTACGCCCATTTTTAGTCCCAAAATAGGTAACGTAAAATGGTGTAACGTTTTCATATATAATGAACTTACTTAAAAAGCGGTGCAAAGATAGGTTTTTTTACTAGAATTAGGAAGTAAATGTAAAAGCATTTTCTAGTCGTTTTCATGATGATATTTCTGGATGAAAGGGTTTAGTGCTTTCACTAAAGTATCTATCTCAATTTCTTCTGTGAAAGGATTTTTCATTTCCAGACGATGTCCAAATTCAAATTCATAAAAACGATTCAAATAAAAGGCAAAAGCACCGCTATCTAAGTCTCCTGATTTGTAAGCATCTTCCAAATATTGAAAATTTCTGCGTCTGGGCTCTGCTGTAGACTGATGGTGGATTACAATATATGGTGTATGAACCGCCTGGTCCGATAGCTCACTTTTTTTAGGATGACCAAACGCGGCTAGGTAGGCTTCGACCTTTGCAAGATTCAATTCGTCAGTTTGATTGATAAACTTCCAATGATCTTTGTATTCTTTGGAACCGTGGCCGTATGTTGCTAGAACAGTGTCTTCATCTGTTCTGACCTTTTGATCTAAAAGGTGGATGTTCTCGAGATAGGCCGTTTTTTCATCGTTTGTTTTTAGCTTTGCTATTTCTGTTTTTATGGAGATCATATCTGCATCTGATATGTTGCTACAAGCGATGATGAATATGCAGAGGGCTAGGATTAAGGATGATTTCATGGAAATAGGATTTAGCAAAAGTAGTTTAAACATTAATGAATGATCGATCTAAATCAGTCATAATATTCTATTTTTCTAGTTTTACTTAAAAGAAAATAGGTGTCTCGTTCTACGTTGCGTTCTTGTCTCCACATTATCTGATCTCTTAAGTCATATTCTTTTCTTAGAGTCCAGTTACCAAATTTATCTAAGCCTTCGTATACATAACTCATCACTCTATGGATCCTTACTGAATCATCACTATTTGTTGAAAGATCAATGAACTTAGTATCTTTTCTAGATGTCATCCTATAATTATTTCTCTGGAATTCTGATAGCCGATACGCATCAGAGTCAATCCTTCTACTCGTCTCTCTTATTTTTCTTTTTCTTTCCCAGATTTCTTTTTTTACCAATTTAGGAAATTTGCGACTTAGTACTTGTCTAGTAGATGAACTTACATAGATATACTTTTCAATGTCAAGCGTATCGGAACCATCAATCGCTATAACTTCAATAGGTAACCCTCGGTTGTCATATTTGTATTTATAACTACTTGCTGGGTGCAAAGAGTCCATCGAATAAAATGATTCTTCTATGATTTTTCCATCTTTTGAAAAGAATACTTCTAATGTCTTTAAAGTTTTTTTCCTATTGATAAGATTAATGGAATATTCTGTTATTTTTTTAGGATTACCTTCTAATTCAAATACATCCCATCCATTACCAAATTCATCTCCTCTGCATGAAGTAAGGCCAAATAAAAGAGCATAGATAAAGATGAGGTAAGTAGTTTTCATATTACTGTTATTCTTAGGATGCTATAACAAAACAGCCGCAACAAACAATCCTCTTGTCAGCTGCGGCTATTTTCTTTTTTTTGTAACAATACTCTTACGTATTGTCCTTGTTTTCTTCATCGTCCAATTTTCCTTCCTGCTTCGCTTCCTCCGTATTCGCAAACAAATTATTCTCAGGGTCAATCCTTGGAGCATCTGCGTCATCTGTATTTTCAGGTGCAGGTGGTGGAGTAGGAGTTGTTGGTTTGTCAAACTTCCCCGTGTTGTGATAATCTCCTTTTGCAAAACGATCTGCTTTCGCAAAAAAGCTATCTGTTCCGTCCAATAAGCTATCGTCTGTATCAATAGGTTGGTTACTGAATTTTTGCTCCGCTGCGTTTTTAGCGGCTTCTATTTTATCTGCGGTAGATTGCACCTGATCGACAACATCGTCTATAGGGTTGTTCTTTAAATTAGCATTAGCTTGGTCAACTAAATCCTCTCCAGACTGACTTTTAGCAGCATCTTCCTGAGCGGCGTTGTAGAAGTCTGTGAATTTATCTCCAGCTTTATCAGCTGCATCTTTGAACGTGTTCATCATATCGCCACCGACTTCCTTTGCTTTTTCGCCTACGTTTTCTGCCAGATCTTTTCCTTGGTCTACAAGAGGAGAAGCTTTGTCCAGAATCTTACCTCCGACGTCTTCGGCTAAGTTCTTTCCTTTTTCAACAAGAGGAGCGGCTTTGTCTAAAATTTTTCCACCTACATCCTCAGCGAGATCCATTCCTTTGTCGATGATAGGCGCAGCAGTATTTAATACTTTTCCACCGACTTCTTCTGAGATGTCCATCGCTTTATTCACTACACTTTCGCCAGCATCTAAAACTTTACCACCTAGTTTTTCTACAGAAGAAGCAGCGTCGTTCAAACCTTCCGAAGTAGAACTACTAACATTATCCGCCGTTTCTTCAACACTATTTTTAGTTGTTTCAGCAGTGTTCTTTGCCGCATCAAAAGTTCTTTCTTTAAACCCTTTTGCCCGATCAAAAACATCCTCGCCTGCATCCATCGCTTTTTCCGTAAGGTCACCTGCTACATCTTTTGCTTTATCGAAAGCATCTCCTGCCTTGTCCATCAATTGATCTCCGAGATCAGCTGCTTTATTTTTTGCTTCATTAAAAGTATCTCCAGCGCTATCCATTAGTTCTGCACTTTTTTCAGTACCAGCGTCAATGGCTTTGTCTGCTGCAGATTTGGTAACGGCTTTTGCGCCAAATAGTATTTTTTTTAAATCACCGAATAGACTCATGATAAGTAGTTTTTAAATTATAAAAGAGGATGCGCTTAGTGTTATGATTTATAACGTTCTAACAGGTTATCTGTTTTAAAGGTAAGGAAAAGTTGGTGGATTTTGAAGGATTGAAGGATTGAAGGATTGAATGGCGCTCAGTTCTCAGGGCCCGCAGTATTTACGATCGAAGGCTTTTGAGATTGACTCTTGATACTTGAACTTAATAAAGCACGGGTGTCAAGAATAAAGTTCAAATCACCTCATTTCATATTTTCCAAGTTATTTACGGTTAAAGGCTATTCAATCCTTTACCCTTTGTCACTCATTGAAACCTCATACCCCTTCAATCCATAAAATAAAATATACCCATAACAAAGGACCAACAATAAATAAGCAGGTTGCAAACCAAAGTTATCGGCCAACATCCCCATCAAAAATGGAATGACTGCTCCGCCAACAATAGCGGTTACCAAAAGCCCCGAACCCCTAGCGGTCAATGGACCGAGTTTGTCAATTGCTAGCGTAAAAATATTACTCCACATAATCGAATTGCAAAAGCCTAATAAAACAACACACCACAAGGCAGCCATCCCACTCAGACTGGTAGCAGCAAAGAGCAATGCAATGGCCAACACTGCATTAAAAGCCAATAGTTTCTGCGATTTCATTTTTTGCAAAAGTGCCGCACCTAAGAATCGACCAACCATTAGACCACCCCAATACATGGAAAGATATTTACTCGCATCTGCTTCTTTTATGCCAGCAATGTTTTCCAAACCTGCAAAATTTATCATGTAAGAAGCAATGGCTACCTCCGCACCTACGTACATGAAGATGGCTACTGCACCAAGTTTCAAATGTGAGAAACCCCAGATGGATTGATCGGAAGTTTTTCCATCCGTCTCCTGTAGCGCATCCAAGTCTTTGATGTCTGGCAGTGGAATGAAAAAGAAAATAACCGCTACTGCTAAAAGGGCTAGGGCAAGACCGACATAAGGTAACTGCACAGCCGCTGCCGCTTCTGCCTGTGGCAAACCATCCATCCCTTTCAAAATAAAGTAAGAACCGAAAACCGGAGCTATTGTCTTAGCAACAGAATTAAAACCTTGCGCTAAATTCAAACGACTCGCCGCTTTCTCAGGATCACCCAAAACTGCAACATATGGATTGGCAGCCACTTGCAACATCGTAACACCCGTTGCTAAAATAAACAAGGCGCCTAGAAAGACTGGAAACAAAACAGTAATCGAAGCGGGTACAAAAAGAAAGCAGCCCAAGGCCATTGTAGAAAGTCCCATGATGATTCCTTTTCGATAACCAATGCGATCTAAGATTCGAGAAGCTGGCATCGCCATCAATGCAAAGGCAATGAAGAAACAGGACTGTACGAGGATGGCTTGGGTGTACCCAAAATCAAAAACTTTTTTGACGAAGGGAACGAGAACGCCGTTCATCTCCGTCAAAAAAGCCCACATGAAAAATAGAATGACAAAAAAGGCAAAAGCCGCCTGGTAGGACGTTTGGTTGGATTTACTCATTGTTGGTTTCGTTTGTTCGCCTAAAGTTAATCGAAACCTTTGGTTTGCAAACTAAGATATATGAAAACTCTTTGGACTTTAGTTGATACGCCTTTATCTAACGGAAACTACAAGTCCAAAGATTAATGTCTTACTTCAAAATATATCGAACAGCAATACTTCCATATCTAGCTCTAAAAAAATTGAATGGGGTACTTCCTAAAAGAAACGTTGGTCTCCAGTCAATCGAAACATTCACAGGGGTATCTTCAAAATAGTAGTCTAAGCCTACATAGCCAGAGACACTGAATGAGGTATTGTCTCCTGGGTCAACAAAATTATTGTTGTAATTCCAAAATTGAACACCTGCTCCTCCTCCGTAGTAATAGCGAAGCCCCTCGAAGTCTTCTATATCCAAAGATTCGTGGATAAGGTAGGCAGCATTAACAGAAGTTGTACTGTAACCAGTGAACCACCAGGAAGCTCCTACATAAGCTTCTAGGGCTGATTTTTCACTGACAAAATGCTTAATGGAAGCTGATAATGGAGAACCCAAACGACCACCTGCTGCTGTTTTGTAGCCATCTTGTCCCATAACAGGATTGAGATAGCTTAGGCAAAGTAAGAATGCAAAAGTGTAGAGGCTGTTTTTCATAATAAAATTTTAGGGTTGAATAAATATTCTGATTAATCGCAAAGCTACGAGTTTAATCTGAAGATTTGAATCCGTTTCATCTTCCATAGGAACAATATATTTATAGCAAAATTCACGTCTGGAGGAAACAGCGTTCCGTAGGAACAGCCTCCAGCGTAAACAAAAAACGCGCAGCAAGTTTCAGATAACCTGCTGCGCGTTATTTTGATTTCAAGACTACCTGAAAACTCTTACTTCATAATCGTCACATCCCCTTCATACAAAAGTACCAGCCCATCGACAAATAGTACCTCAGCTACATAGACATACACACCCGGTTGCATTCCTTTGCCTTTGAAATCACCATTCCATCCCAACTGAGGATTGTTTGGATCGAAGTTCATATTTTGAAAAACCAATTCTCCCCAACGATCAAACACCCTTAGATAATTTACTTGCTGAATCGCCTGATCAGAGAAGACCGTGAAGAAATCATTGTTTCCATCGCCATTCGGACTAAAGGCATTTGGTATGTAAACTTGGCGTGGTTTCAAAATAGTTATCGTAACCTCATCTCTCACCAGACAGCCATTTTCGTCAATTGCCTCAATGCTATAAGCTGTCGTAAACTGAGGAGTGACTGTTGGTTGTAGACAGGTGTCGCAGTCCATGTATTCTGTTGTAGACCAAATCAAAGTATCTACTGAGAAATTGGTAAATGTAGGTAGACGATAATCTTCTGAAAGTAGTATCTCCTGATCATCTCCTAAACTAATAATGTTTTCAACAGCCGACGGAATTGTATTGTTAGAAATAATCGAACAGTCATTTATATCTTGTATGAAAAGCTGCGTTTCTCCACTTGCTAAATTTGGAATCACAAAAGGGAAGGTATCGACACTTTCGTAAATGAATCCGTCGATTGAATATTCATAAGGACCAGTTCCTCCTATAATGGTATCCAGAATTAATTGTCCATCTATATCTCCAAAGCAACTCGGGGCTTCTGCGGTAGCTGTTAGTTCAATAGCTGTTGGGGCTGTTAAAAGTATTGCCGTTTCTGCTGTACAACCTGCTGCATCTGTAGCCGTTATCTGATAACTGCCAGCAGCTAAAGTATTTTGCACAGCACCTGTAGAACCATCGCTCCAATCGTATTGATAAGGTGCTTGTCCGTTATCTGCTACTGCCGTTGCGGCACCATCTGCACTATCGTTGCAGCTTACATTAAATCCGTCAAAATCACTATCTACAGTTGCTGTAAGTGTAATGTTAGAAACATCAATAGTGATGGAAGTATTTGGCAAAATGGTATTGCAGGGGATACTCAATTCAGCTACAGCTAAAATAGAATAGGTCGTAGTGGTCGTAGGTGCGACCATGATGGTATGGCCATCTGTAATGTTGCTTAAGTTTACGACTGTTCCATTATTATCGAAAGCAACGTTATAATTTGTTCCACCTTCTAGATTGAAAGTAATCGGAGTTGAATCGCCAGGACAAACAAAGGCTGCTGCCGAAAGAGAAGCTGACACCGTAGGGTAGAAGGCTAAGTTGACATTGATAACACTATCACAACCAAAGGCAGAACCACCTACAATGATTTCTGTTCCAGACGGATTATCTAAATCGTAAATCGTTCCATTCACCGCTACAAAATCATCTTGGCAGAGGATCGTTGTCATAAATTCATCATTGACAATTTCGTCACTGAAGCTGAGTGCTACATTAACCGTAGAATCACAACCTAGGTAGTTCGAATTAGGTAGTATCTCTGTACCAGTTGGATTTGCTTCGTTATAAAGCGTTCCATTTATAATAGTCTCAAAACCATCGCCTGTACAACCAGCTCTGGTAAACTCACCTGAACTCGGAGCATTGAAAACCAAATTAATCGTTACTACAGAATCACAACTTGCAGTCATCAGCGTTTCCGTACCCGTTGGGTTAGCTTCGTTGTAAAGCGTTCCATTTACAGAAACAGCGTATCCATCTCCCTCGCAACCAAAATAGTTTTCCTCTCCGGTCAGTACATCACTGAAAACTAAATTTACTGTAACTGTAGAATCACAACCGAGGTAGTTGGAATTAAGTAGTATTTCTGTACCCGTTGGATTGACTTCGTTGTAAAGCGTTCCATTTATGAAGGTCTCAAAGCCATCACCTGTACAACCATCTCTGGTAAATTCGCTTGAACTCGGGGCATTGAAAAACAAATTAATCATCACTATAGAATCACAAGTTGCAGTCATCAGCGTTTCCGTACCCGTTGGGTTAGCTTCGTTGTAAATCGTTCCATTTACAGAAACAGCGTATCCATCGCCCTCGCAACCAAAGTAGTTTTCTTCTCCGGTTAGTACATCACTGAAAACTAAAGTTACCGTAACAATAGAATCACAACCCGTCGTAGCCATCAGTGTTTCTGAGCCTGTAGGATTGGCTTCATTGTAAACCGTTCCATTCACGAGTACGGCGTATCCATCTCCTTCGCAACCATTGTAGGTTTCTGTTCCACTTAGTATTGGATTGAAATCTAAATCAATCGTTACGATAGAATCGCAACCGATGCTGCTTGGTAATGTCTCTGTTCCGTTAGGGTTTCCTTCGTTGTAAATTGTTCCATTTATGGTAATGGAATAACCATCATTTTCACAGCCAGTGTATAATTCTTCACCAGTTAAGAAACTATTGAAGGTTAGATTGATGGTAACAATCGAATCGCAACCTCCGTTACTGATCAGTGTTTCCATTCCTAAAGGATTAACTTCGTTATAAGCTGTTCCGTTGACTATCACTTCGTAGCCATCGCCATTGCAGCCATTATATAATTCTTCTCCACTGACTGAAGTGTTGTATTCTAACAATACACTTACAATAGAGTCACAGCTATTGCTGCCAACTAATGTTTCTGTTCCTGTTGGATTTGCTTCATTGTAAAGTGTCCCGTTTACAAGGACCTCATATCCGTCACCGATACAACCATCGTGTGTTTCTTCACCAGTGGTTGGCTCATTGAAAATCAAGTTGATTACAACTAGAGAATCACAGCCAGTGCTACTTACTAAGGTTTCAACACCAGATGGATTAGCTTCATTGTAAACCATTCCATTGACAGGCACCTGGTATCCATCTCCTTCACAACCGATGTAGGTTTCTTCGCCATTCAGCACATCATCAAAGACTAGCACAATGGTGACTATAGAATCACAACCCGCAGAACTAGGAAGCGTTTCTTCACCCGTAGGATTCAATTCGTCGTAGAGGTTTCCATTTACCATCACAGAAAAACCATCGTCATTACAACCTGCATAATTAATAGTGTCTCGAATTTCTTCGAGAAAAATCAGATTTATGGAAATGATAGAATCGCAGTTGTTAGCATTTGGAATGGTTTCCATTCCGTTGGGATTTGCCTCGTCGTAAAGATTTCCATTTACAGTAACCGAGTAGCCGTCACCGGTACAGCCAGTGTAGATTTCTTCACCGGTTGTGCTTGGAGCATAGCTTAAATTAATCCCTACAATGGAATCACAGTTGAGCGAACTAGAAAGCGTTTCTGTACCTATAGGATTGTTTTCGTTGTATAAAGTTCCGTTTATTAGAATGGCATAACCATCGCCTTCGCAACCAGAATAGGTTTCGCTTCCTGTCAGTATTTCGTTGTAAACTAAATTGATTGTAACGATAGAATCACAGCCGCCGCTACTAGGTAAAGTTTCCGTTCCTGTTGGATTGGCTTGGTTGTAAACCGTCCCATTGACAGTTACCTCATAGCCATCATCTTCACAACCGCTATAATTCTCCGTCCCTTGTATGGCATCATCAAACATCAAGATTATGCTAACAATAGAATCACAACCCGCAGAACTTTGGAGCGTTTCTTCTCCTATTGGGTTTGCTTCATTGTAAGGGATTCCATTGACGATAACTTCAAAACCATCGCCGTTACAACCTGCATAGTTGATGGTGTCTCTTAGCTCATTGCTAAATTGTAAATTGATACTAACAATAGAATCACAACTTACCGCACTCATTAAAGTTTCTGAACCAGTAGGGTTCCCTTCATTGTAAAGCGTTCCATTTACGGAAACGGAATAACCGTCGCCGGTACAACCCATATAGCTTTCTTCACCTGTTACCGCTTCATTGAAAACGAGAATTATAGTAACAATAGAATCACATCCGCTAGTACTCACAAGTGTTGCTGCTCCTGTCGGATTGCCTTCATCATAAGTTACTCCGTCTACAATGACCTCGTAGCCATCACCCTCACAACCGTTGTAGGTAAGGTCAGTTTGCACAGCATCATCGAAAACTAAAATAACGGTTACGATAGAATCACAACCTGCAGAACTAGGAAGGGTTTCCTCTCCGGTTGGATTGTCTTCGTCGTAGATGGTTCCGTTTACATCTACAGAAAAGCCATCATCAAAGCAGCCATTGTAATTAATGGTATCTCTCAGTACATCATTAAAAGTCAAATCAATAGTGACTAAAGAATCGCAACCTGATGTAGCATCAATAGTCTCTGTACCAGATGGGTTTGCTTCGTTGTATATTACATTATTGACCACTACGGAATAACCATCACCTATACAGCCTTCGTATAGTTCTTCACCTGTAGCTGCATTATTTCCAACCGTAATTACACTGCTTTCAGTCAGGTCATTATTAAAACAAAAGTTATCTGTAAGACTGACGAGCGTAACATTGATCGTAGCGTCAACTGCACCGTCTGCACAAATATCAATATCGAATGAGGAATTACTTGTGGTCTCTGTTACAATCTGAATTCCGTTCACCGGATGATTAATTTCGTAATCAACATCAAAAGGAGGTGTACCAGTTAACGAAACCGTTAGGGTTGTACAGTCATCAGGACAGATGAATTCGTCAGCAGTTATAGTTGCTTCTGGAATTTCCTGAATGATAAAGGGTGTCCCTTGACTGACTGACAAACAGTTGTCTGACAAGTCAATTATACCTGTTCCATCATCATTCCCAACTACGGCAGAAACGTAGTAGATCGTATTTGGAGACAAGCCATTTAAATCAATGGTAGTGAAAGAAGGCGTAGTGCTAGTCGCAAAAATATTTCCTAGTGTGTTCCCCGCATTGTCATGTAAATAGAATAGGAAGAGGTCATCACCATCAAGTAGCTCATTCCCTAGATGTGTCGCATTTAGGTTTTGACCAATACAGATATTGATAAGTGTAGGATCCATATTGCCTGCGTCACTAATACAGTCGCATTGTAAATTATTGCCGCTGACTTCCACTGGTCCACAGCCGTTGTTATCGGTAATGAAAAAACTATAAGCTGTTCCAACCATTATCGGATCACTAGTGAATTGATTACCGGTAAACGTGCCCGGACCTCCTGTCACGGAGTACGGCGTAGCACCTCCGTTGACTTCAAACTCAACAATATAGTCTAGATTAGAAGCGGTACAGTCATCAGTTAAATTAGTGAAAGTCGGTAGCTCATTCAAAGTCAAATTAACGTCTACCAACTCAGACGTACACCCGTTGATAGTCAATGTGGCAAACACTGTTGCATTTCCTGACGAGTAATTAGCAGGGTTAGCTATTGGAGTCAATGCAGCATCGAACCAGTCAATAGTTCCAGTTCCAATAGTTGATTCTACGCTTGTCAAGTCAAATTCTCCCTGGCCAGTGCCATCATTACAAGCGGAAAGACTAGCTGGATTTGCAGTCGGTAGTGGAGTGATCGTAATGGTTGCATTACTTGTAAGAGCATTGTTACAAATACCTAGAAGCGCATTCGTTAATGTAACGGTTTCATCAGTGTTACCAACTGTAGTAACAAAGGTCGCCATACCATTACTTCCTAGTAAAATGTTTTGATCGGCACCTCCATTTACGTTATAAGTAATTATCGCATCAGGCGTTCCGGTTATCGTGAATGTCGCAAGATCTCCTTCGCAGGCAGAAACTGGACTTCCAGAAACAGTAGCTAATGGCGGAGGAGAAACAGAAACCAGTGCGGATTCATTTAAGGTCTGTGAGCAGTTATTGATTTCAGCAAGTGTCAGAGTATAGATCAAATCATCCGTTCCTGTTGTTTCTGTAATAATTGCAAAACCACTATTGTCTAATACTATTGTCAAACCTGAGCCCCCGTTGCTGACGTCGTAAGTTATCGTAGCATTAGGCGTTCCAGATATGGTAAATATTACATCGTCTCCTTCGCAGGCCGCTGTTGGATCTACCGATATGGTTGCTGTAGGGAGTGGTGTTATTGTTACAGTTGCAGCGCTGTTTAGAATAGCTCCGCAGCCATTCAAATCTGCATCAATAAGAATATATGTAAGATCATTGTTAGAAGTTGGGATTGTCGTTTGGTAGATTCCATTGGCATCCAGTGTAACGGTTTGGCCACCTTCCTCGTCGTCAAAAGTTACAGATGCATTTGGTGTACCTGTAATCGTAAATGTTACTAAAGCTCCTGCGCAGACTGTTGTTGGCACAACGAATATTGTTGCTGTTGGCTCGGGGGTTACTACTACAGTTGCACTTCCTGTTATGGTCGTAGTACAATTTCCTGATGTAATATCCATTAATGTAAAAGTAGTGTTAGAAGAACCCGCAGTAAACGGAATTGTAGCAGTGCCACTTCCGTCCAATGATATGGATTGATTGTTCGTGCCATCGTTGTAGGTAACGGTTGCATCAGGAGTTCCAGTAATTGTAAATACAATCTCATCTCCCTGACAAGCACTGAGCGGGGAGGCAGAAATCGTAGCCGTAGGATTGGGGGTAACAGTGACCGTAGCAGGTATATTCAGTATCTGAAAGCATTCTCCCAATGTTACTTCTAATAGCGTATATGTAATGTCGCTAGTCATAGCAATTATACTGGTAGACGCAAAGCCAGTGTTACCTAAAAACAGGCTTTGATTGGAAGTGCCGTCGAAGAAAATAACTGTCGATCCTGGTGTGCCATTAAAATCAAATGTTACTAAATCTCCTTCACAGGCTGTCATAGGAGAAACAGATATGATCGCGTTTGGAGGGGCAACAGGGAATAAAGTATTTATCAGAGTCAGCGCTTCAGTACAACCGTTTATTGTAACATCTATAAGTTCGTGGACTAAGGGATCTGTCCCCATGGTTACGTCAAATGTAGCGAATCCATTATTATCTAATGTAATCGTTCCAGGAACTCCATTTTGTTCATAATTAATTGTTGCATTAGGAGTTCCATCAAAATTAATAGTGACCGTACTTCCGGGACAGCTTGAAAAAGTAGCATGAGAAACTATAGCCCACGGAGCCTGAGTGACCGTGATCGTAGCAGATTCACTTAATAGTGCGGTACAAGCTCCCAGCGTAATATCTACTAAAGTGTAAGTAATGTCCGAAACCCCTGCAGTCGTGCTTATGGTAGCGTTACCCGATCCATCTAATACAATCATCTGATCGGAAATGCCGTCATTATAAGTAACGGTAGCATTTGGCGTACCTGTAATGATAAAAGCCACCGGTTCATTTTCGCAAGCGGTTGTCGGAGTTGCAAAAATACTAGCAGTGGGTGCTGGGCTTACGAAGACCGTTACTACATCGCTTAAGTTTTGAGAACAACCTCCAAGTGATGCACTCACCAACGAGTAAGTCAAATCAACATTATTTATTATAATCGGAAGTGTAGCATTTCCAGAAGCATCTAGAAAAACAGACAGATTGGAAAACCCGTCATTATACACTACTTCTGCAAATGGCGTCCCCGTAAATGTAAACACAATGTTTTCTCCTGCACAGGCAGAAGTTGTCGAAGTGGAAAGAGAAGCAGTCGGAGAGGATACTATGTTTACTAAAGCGAAATCTGTTAAGGTTTGGCTACAGCCGTTTAGTGTGGCACTGATGAGTGTGTAGATGATTGTTTGAGACATACCTGCAACTTCCACGACAGAGGCATTTCCTGCTGCATCTAAGACAATGCTGGTCGGACCGATATTATTATCATAAGTTATTGTTGCAAATGGTGTCCCTGTGAAAGTAAACGTAATATTGTCTCCTGCACAGACAGAGGTAGGAAAAGCAGTAACAGTAGCAGTGGGAGTAGAAGACGAAGTCACAGTAGCAAATTCGTTCAGGTTTTGACTACAGCTATTTAGCGCAACACTTATGAGGGTATAGGTCAAATCCATTGAACCCGCAGTTAAGACTACAGACGCATTCCCTGCACCATCTAAAGTAATTGTCGTATTTGTAGAACCATTGTTATAAGTTACTGTCGCGTTTGGTGTCCCACTGAAAGTGAACGTGATGATATCCCCTTCGCAGGCTGCTGTTGGATTAGCAGAGATGGAAGCGGTCGGAGCTGCCGTAACAGGTACAATCAATGTGAAATTTAAAGTCTGAGTACAATTCCCAATGTTTACCTCTGAGAGGTTATAAACAAAGTCTGAGGTTCCTGCTACTTCTGTTACGGTCGCTACCCCAGTTCCATCAAGCGTAATGAACTGAGTGCCACTGCCATTTGTATAAGTTACCGTCGCATTAGGTGTTCCAGTAAATGTGAACGTGACCAATTCTCCAGTACAAGCACTGGTTGGTGAGGGCGAAACAGCAGCCCAAGGTGTAGGTGAAACGACTACAGTAGCAGAGCCTGAAAGACTCTGTGTACAGCCACTTAGTGTTGCATTCAACAAGGTTAGTGTTAAGTCAGAAAAACCCATGGTTACAGAATAGCTGGCATTGCCAGAGCCGTCGAGAACTACATTATCATTGATAGCACCATCGGTAAAATTAACTGTAGCGCCGGGTGTCCCAGTGAAGGTGAAAGTAACAAGGTCTCCCTCGCAGGCATTCATAGGAGAGACGCTTACTGTTGCCGTTGGACTATCTATTAGGGTAACCATAACAGATTCGCTTAGGGCTTGTGTACAGCTTCCTAATGTCACACTAATTAATGTGTAGGTAAGATCAATATTACCCATTGTTGATAGTTGGCTATAAGTACCGCTATTGTCAAGAGTGATTGTTTGGTTGCCAAAACCATTGTTGTCAAGTATAACGTCTGCATTCGGTGTTCCAGTAATGGTTAATGTGAAGGTTGATCCCTCACAAGCAGAAGTTGGATTTACAGAAATCGAAGCAGTCGGTGAAGAGACTACTGTCACGGTTTCAGTAGCAACTCCCGTACAACCATTCGGGTCAGTAGTGACCAATGTATAAGTCTCGCCATTGGTTGGATTAGCGGACGTTGTATTTTGTGCATTAGGGTTAGCAATGGTGCCTCCCCCGTCATTGGACCATACCCAGGAAACAACTGAGGAAGGGTCGGCGGCATTGCCATCCAAGGTCAGAGTGGAGCCGGTACAAAAAGGAGCATTGGTTGTTATCGTTGGAGCTGCTTCGTAGCAGACGATAGAGATATTGTTGAAGGTAATGCTTTCAGTAGCTCCCCAGGTTTGGGTCACAACGCTGCTGTCTGCGGTAGTAGCACCATTGGTACAGTAGTTATCGAGTGTTATAGTGCCTGTTTGTTCGGAGTCTAATGTCCCGGTTTCCCCGACTAGGTCGCCACCAACCTGGCTACCATCTACATTAAAAACGACCCAGAGGAAATCCCAACATACATCGCAGTCTCCCGCAGTG
>JBGCDT010000170.1:0-3495 GCA_045105695.1 Saprospiraceae bacterium
TGATTAAGATTTTCAACAGATCGCATTACGAAGATATTTTAATTCAAAAAGTGCATGGTTGGATTACACCTAAGCAAACGAAGCAAAGAATGGATTCCATCAATGCTTTTGAAAAATTAATAGCTCAAGACAATGGAACCACCATTCTCAAATTCTATATGCACCTTTCACCAGAGCGACAGTTGGAAAAACTGCAAGAACGAATTGACGATCCAGAAAAAAACTGGAAACACAACCCAGGCGATTGGGAAGAAAGAAAACTCTGGCCAAAATATAGAAAGGCTTATGAGTATGCAATTAATAACAGTGAGATTCCGTGGATCATAGCTCCAGTAGATTCTCGCTCGTACAGAAACTACTTCATCGCAAAAAAAGTCCTAGAGACTTTGAAAAAGATGAAGATTAAACTACCTGTTTTAGAAAAGAAGTAATGGGTAGAATAAGGTATTCGGCAACCGGTGGCCGGAAACTATAAAACCGTAGATTATGACAGGACTTAGCGCTTTGATTGGCTTGATGATGTTTGCTTTTGGGGCTGACCACGAGGTGGAACCTCCTGTCTCTGTCATTCATTATTACAATGAAAAGACCTCTACTTACGATATCTATTGTGAGAACATAGGCCCTGATTATTATTCCATAGAATTGGATTTTGAAAAGCTACAAGGTTTGCGTCCGAGCACTCCTTTCCCACTTCGCAAAACAATAGAACCAGGTAGGCATTTACTCATGCGACTTTCTAGAAGAGAATTGCATGTGGAAGGAAAATTTAAAGTAAAGCTGACCTACAGAAGAGGATTTATTGATTATGATCTTCAGGATAACTTTCCATATTTACTGCCACTGAAAAATGGAACTGTTGCTGAATTGTTTTGTCAAGATTCCTTATTGAGTTTCTACCCAGGCAAGACCGACAGCTGTTTTCATGTCAATGGTTTCAATGCCTATCCATCTGATACGATCTATGCCAGCCGACGAGGAGTTGTTAGTAAATTAAGACATCTGGCAGTTGATACTTCTCTTCATCATAGCAGCATTGGTTATTACTTGGACATTCAGCATGCGGACGGGACTTATGGTCGTTATGATGGTATTCAAGTTGATTCGCCTATGATTGTAAGCTATGGCCAAGTGGTAGAAGCGGGAGATCCCATTGCTGTTGTTAGAGAAACGACTGCCGATTCTACCTTTTTTAGCTATCAAGTATTTTACTACGATGATAGAGTTGTAACCGATCCAATTGGTCCAATGAATGTTAAAGTAGTAAGTGTCCCCATTCAGTTTCACAATGAAAAGCTAAACTCGTGCGCACATTGTTATGAAGTAGAACATCCTGAAGCGATTATTACAATGGAAATGAATAAACGGGAACTGAGAAAGTGGATGCGGAAGACGGGGAAGAAGGGAATACTACCTTCGTTTATTAATCGGGAAAAATAGCAGAAGCGTTTTTTAAGATTGTTCTTTAGCTTTCATTGAGCAAATCTCCAAGCAAAAAAGTACAGCGCATTGTTCCTCTCGAATTCACAAAAAATTTGGAAATTCAAAAGATCAATGCGCTGTAAGGCATAATTGGTTTATTAGAACAAGTAGATCTCCAAATGTAAATCCACTCTGTTAAATCCTTATTTAAAGCGTCCCTCTCAAAGCCTGCTCTCTTTCCAATGCTTCAAACAAAGCCTTGAAGTTTCCTTTACCAAAAGACTTCGCTCCTTTCCGCTGAATGATCTCGAAAAACATCGTTGGACGAGCTTGTACTGTTCTAGTAAAGATCTGTAGCAAGTATCCTTCGTCATCTCTATCCACTAAGATTCCTAGTTCTTTCAATGGCTCAATATCTTCGTCGATCTCCCCTACTCGATCCAAAAGCACGTCATAATAAGTATCAGGTACTTTCAAGAATTCAATACCTCGATCTCTCAACTGAGTAACCGTTTTGATAATGTCGTCCGTCGCTACTGCAATGTGCTGTACACCTTCCCCTTCGTAGAATTCGAGGTATTCATCAACTTGTGATTTTTTCAAACCAGGAGCTGGTTCGTTGATTGGAAACTTGATCCTACCGTTTCCACTACTCATCACTTTACTCATCAGCGCAGTAAACTTCGTAGAAATATCTTTATCGTCGAAAGACATGATTTGAGTGAAACCCATTACCTTTTCATAGAAGTCCACCCAGTAATTCATTCTTCCAATCTCTACATTACCGACCATGTGATCTACGAATTTTAGTCCTACTGGCTCAGGATTGTAATGCGTATCCCAAGCTTCATATCCTGGAAGGAAAGTACCATTGTAATCTTTTCGTTCTACAAAAATATGCACTACTTCTCCATAGCTGTAAATTCCAGAACGAACCACTTTTCCATCCTTATCTTCCTCAGTGACTGGTTCCATGTAAGAACGAGCCCCTCTTTCCATAGCCGTGTTGTAAGCATAAGTCGCATCGTCTACCCATAGTGCAGTAACCTTCACACCGTCTCCATGCTTGTCCACATGTCGTCCAACATCAGTACCAGACTTCAAAGCAGAAGTCAATACTAATCTGATTTTATCCTGAACAACAACGTAAGATTCTGTTTCTTTAGAACCAGTTTCTAAACCTCTCTTAGCCAACGCCTTAAAGCCCATCGCAGAGCGGTAAAAGTGAGCAGCTTGCTTTGAGTTACTGACGTAAAATTCGAGGTAGTCAGTACCATTAATTGGCATGAAATCCTTAGCGGCTTCATGGATTTTAGGGATATCTAATTTATCTACGTTGTTGGACATTTTTATAATTTTTAAATAACGATTTTCATTAAATCGTTGTTTTGATAATAGTTGTTATAACAAATATAATGGGTTTATCTTGAATGTCAAAATGGAATTTAGTTTACGGATATTTTGACTCTTGGTTTTGGTATTCAGGACTCATTTCGGGTAGCTTAAAGGTTCATCTTGTGAAGCTATGGATTTTTGTTATTTTTGGGCAATGTAAATTCACCATAGTCTACACGCAGTACCACTTAGTTTGTTGTAAAAATTTTGACATTGACTTTGAGATACTTCCTGTCCTTTGTGATGACATATTGCATTATTTATTTTCGCTCCATCAAACATTTAAAATCATTTAAACCTTACATATATGAAAAAGCGCCTGACCTTATTATTACTCAGCTTACTTTTAGTTTTACAATTTTCAAATGAGGCTACGGCCCAAATTTTCAAAAAGAAAAAGAAGAAGGATAAAACGGAAAAGCCCGAAAAAAAGAAGAAAAAGAAAGAAGGTAAAGTGAAGCCTTACAAAGAAGTAATAACAGAAGATGCGATTACGGACAAAGGTCTGTTTACCGTCCATAAAGTAGGAAGCGATAACTATTTCGAAATTCCAAAAGACATTCTCGAAAGAGAAATAATGGTGGTCAGTCGTATCTCAGGGTTTGTGAAAAACCTGAACTTTGGAGGTGCTGGTGTGAAGTCGCGGCCACAACAAGTCATCCGCTGGCAGCTAAAAGA
>JBGCDT010000171.1:0-3815 GCA_045105695.1 Saprospiraceae bacterium
CTGGAGCTTAGGGAAAACGATACTTTCAGCTATTTCCTTTGTATTAATATCAATAGTATTATTCACTATTGGCCTTAGAGTAAAAAGAATTGTATTCTCGTTAGAGTTAATATTTTGGGGACTCAAATTAATACTTCATAAAGGTGGATATGCTGTTGGTTTCGGTGGAGGCCCTGATCCAATTGTTTTTTCTTATGATCTGATAGCGATTCTAACAAGACTCTTTCTATTTATACATTTGTTTGAGGTGCATAAAGTTAATGCCCTAAAAGTAACGGCTGTAGGACTTGTTGTGCTTGGACTAAAAGCTTTTATGTTTGCAGCTCCAGTCTCTTTAAATTACCAAGAGAAATGGAATAAGGAGTCTGCAAATGCTACTAGAAAAGAAATGGTTGGATCTTGGGTCGGCTCTATGAGAAGTGATCACAATAAAATAGACTCTGAGGTTATTATCAATTCTACAACATTTACTATAATCAGACCTGACACTTTTAGTGGAGACTATTTCCTAGAGCTAGATAATGCTGTTTCTGGACAAATAAGTAGAAAGTCGCCAACTACATCGATGTGGATATATATTGATAAAATTGAAAAAGATTCGTTAGTGTTTGATCTTTCGGATCTTCTTTTTCAATATGATTTTGAGTTGAAAAGGAAAAACTGAAGCTAGGTTGATTTACTTAGGAACAGAAGTTACTGTGAGTGAGATACCCCCTAAGCAAACCTCACCCGCATTCGATAAACCATACTAACAGCCAAGCCAATCAACAACATCAACGTCCCTGCCCAAAACAAATTAATACCAGGAAATAAGATCGCCTCCAAAACAATGAAATCTGACCGAGGTACTTCATTCGCAATAGCTAATGGATAAGCCGCCCCATTTCTTTTCGCTTTGACCGCCACCCGTAGATCAATGCTTTCCTTCGCAGGGTTGATTCCAGAGAACTGAAATACAAAAGGTGGATCTTCTAACTCTGATTCCAGGTTGAAAGGCTTGTTGCCACGAATGAGGTAAACAGGTTCTGTGGTTTTTGTAGAAGCATTGTTAGCAACTTCAGTGACCAAGATTTTTGCACTTACGACGATGTCGCCCTGCTCTTGTACATAGTCAGGATGACTGACGTTGGTATTGAAACCATCGAACTGAATCTGGTGGCCATTCAGTGTAACTGCTTCTCCTTTCTTCAGCTTGAACTGCTGAAAATCCAGTGGTTCATCCAAACCAAAAACTTCGCGGACCGTTTCGTCCGTTAGCTTTATTTTTACATTGAGGTCTTCGATTTCTTCAGCGAAACCATAGAGCAACGTTTCCCTCAGAATGATGATGGGTTCGACGTCGTAAGTCTTACCGTTTAGTTCATCCGTAAAAGTCATCTGCAATCCTACAGCACGATCTCCAGGGGTCGCTTTGTACTCTGGATGAGTAGGGCTTTTATTGATTCCTCTCAAAATACCGAAGTATTTATTGCCCCTTAGTGTATCTCCGATGGCAAGCGTTTCTACATCATATTTCAGACTATCTTCTTGCGCTCTGGCGATGTTGACATCCGTCTCTGCCATAGGAAGAGAGGCGATGTGTGTGAAAATATCTTTCTTAATGTACCGCTTGGTCGAAGGATTGGAAGCAGCAATCTTAGTAAAAGACTTATCGTAAAGGACGTTAGGATAGAGGTCAAATTCTTCGGTTACTTCGTTCGTTTCGAGGTCTTTCTTTTTGTAATTGACTTTGAATGTTCTAGTGAATTTACTCAGCGTATCAGATTCGTAAGTCACCTCATAGCCACTCATGAATAAGGGCTGATCTTTTATCAATAGAATGTTCTTCTTGTATTGTTCTTCGGTGAACCCTTCAATTAAGCCTCGCTGGGCAAATGGATTGGAAGAAATAAATTCTTTGTTCAAACCAGAATACAAAACACCTAGTACCATAATTCCAAAACCAACGTGTGCAAAAGCAGAACCGGTGTCTTTTAGATTAGGTTTTATGAAAAATAAAATATAATCCAGGTTACAGAAAATAGTGAAGAGCGAGAAGAACAACAAGGTTTTATACTGCCAGGCATTGGCATCCAGGTTTTGTAATAACAATACAGTTGCAACTCCAGCGAGTGCCAAAGAGATTCCCACATGCTTCATCCATTTTCCAGCATTGTTGCTCCAGTTTTTTTCGCGAAAGCGGAGGAACTGACTAAAACCAGAAATGATGCTAATGAATACGGCAATCCAAAGTTGATACTTATTATGGTGTCCGACTTGATCGTTTATCACACCACCTTCGTAAAGCGGATCAATAAAGATTTGATACAATTTATTGTAAACCGGAAGCGATGTCGATAACGTAATCAAGACTCCTGAAAACAGTAAAACCAAAGTTCCAATAAACATCCAGAACTCCCTCGAAGCAATAGATTCTTCTTTTTTAGGAGCAGGAATCGCATTCCAGTTTTTGAAAAACAGAAACAGACCGAGCAATAGAAAGGTAAAGAGAAAAGCAATCAGTTGAACTTCCAGTCCCATTTCTGTAAAGGCATGAACAGAGGTTTCTCCAAGGATTCCACTACGGGTCAAAAACGTAGAATAGACAATCATGACGAAAGTCAAAAGGTAAAAGAGGTAAGTAGATTTAACACTGTAACCGGTCGCATTGGCAATCAAATTCGCATGCAATCCAGCCACTAAAATAATCCAGGGAACCAAAGACATATTCTCCACCGGGTCCCAAGCCCAGTAACCTCCAAAGCTCAAGGCCTCATAAGCCCAGGCGCCACCCATCAAAATTCCAAGTCCTAAAATAGCCGCTGAAAACAAAGCCCAAGGTTGCACAGGTTTTAACCATGCCTTATGCTCACCCGTCCACAAACCAGCCATTGCATAACAATAAGGAACAACCGTCGAAGCAAATCCAAGGAACAAAGTAGGCGGATGAATCGTCATCCAATAGTTCTGAAGCAAAGGATTCAAACCATTTCCTTCTACCAAGGAAAGGTAATCCGCTTGCGCAAAAATAGGCGCATTGACCATTACATCTCGCAGATATAAAAATGGAGAACTACCGATTTTCCAATCGACATCCAGGAATACAGGATTCAAGCCCAAGAGCATAGAACCGATAAAAACCTGAACCAATGCTAGCGTCGCCAACACAGGCGTTTCCCACTTACCAGCCGTTCGAATCAACACAAAGCCCAGTATCACATGCCAGAACATCCAAAGGAGAAAACTCCCTTCTTGTCCTTCCCAGAAAGCGGAGAAAATATATTTAAAAGGTAAGTCAGGAGAAACGTGCGCCCAGACATACTGATATTCGTAGTATTGGTTGAGCATCATGTAGAACATCGTCCCGATGATGGTAAAGACCGACAGTCCGTGTAAGACAAAAGCGATTCGTCCGATTTTACGCAAGCCAGTATATTCGGTTGTCTCCCGTTTATTAGTTGCAAAGGTAAAAGCCGCTACAGCCAACAGACTAGCCACAAATCCGAATACGACTGCGAAGTGTCCCAGTATTCCCGGCAAGGGATGTTCACCAATATATTCCATAGTAGATGATTGAATTCAACAATTGATCACAAACTCATTTCAAAGCTCGAAGATACAGAACGTGTAGCTTAGATTTTGATTTGGAATGTAATGGGAATGCAATTTTTAAATGGTGAAGGCCAATGTGAAGGGCATTATGTATTATCTGACTTACTGTAGAATAATCGGTTCACTTACAGCCTCATAGATTTCGTCAGTTGAAAGCTCAAGGACTACTTTTACTTTGAATTCATTGTTTAGTGGCTGAGGTTTGTCGTACAATCGAATGTTTA
>JBGCDT010000172.1:0-5745 GCA_045105695.1 Saprospiraceae bacterium
TATATTTCGCGTCCTGATTTCTTAGAGAAAAATTTGATTTTAAATATTGATAAAACATTTAAGTTAACTATTGTAGGGGATGGGTTTTATGAAGGATACAAAAGTATTGAGTACGGACGTTACACATTAGATACTGTAAGAATGAAGCTGTGGTTTTATACAGATTCTTTACTTGAAAAGCTGAGAGGTGATACCGATTATACCATTAAAAAGGATGATAAACAGACTCCTCTACCCAACAATCCTAAAACTTATTTTATTGTAAACTATCATAAAGACAGTCTTCTCTTTACGAAGGGAGATTTTTACGATGTAGCAGTTTTACTGAATAAAAACAGTAGTCAAGTAGAACTACCAGAAGTGATTTACAAAAAGAATAAATTTTCTAAAATCAAAATAGACAAAGATATATCTGAAAGCTACATTAAAAAATATGCAAATTATATTTTAAAAGAGCCTATAGAGACGAGACCATTATCTACAGACACACTACAATCTTTTGTAGAAATAGAGAAAAGAACTAGATATGAATTTTTAATTGAATTTGATAAGGGACTGGACGACAACTTACTTCCCGGAATGAAGCTATTTAAAAATCACAATGGCAATATCGAAGACTGCACCTGTACATTAAAGTACGTTTTTAATGACAAATCTTACGGTGCTATTGAGGATGGAATACACCTCAAAAAGTGTTTGACAAATCCAGGAATGTATTCAACAGAGAAGTCAAAATTGTATGCACACTCAACCCATGAATATGATTTCTTAATTCAAGAAGCGCAGCGAGCCCGAGATAAGTACAATTTACCAATAGCTTTAACTCGCTACAAAAAAGCCTTTGATATTTTTCAGATGGAGCCAATTGACTATTATAATGCATCTAAAGTAGCTATTAAATCTGACAGTACCGACCTCTGTCTATTCTATCTAAATCAAGCAGTTGATAATAATTATTTTGATGAAAGAAAATTAAGAAAAGAGGTTGACTTTAGAGTAATTTCCAAAAGTGAAGAATGGGATGAATTGCTACAAAAAATAGAAAGAAATAAATTACAATTCCTGAGCAAATTAGAAATTACTAATCAGATTCCCCTCGAAAGATTCATTCCTTATCGAGATGGTTTAAAGTGGGGCTTTATGGATTCAGAAACAAAGGAAATATTAGTTCCTGCTCAATTTCACCATACATCGCTATATCAGAATTTTCTGGAAATAAGATTTACGGAAAAAAATCTAGTCCGAATAAACAGAGAAGAAATTCATAATGAAAACTATTATAAAACAGTTCAACATCCACAATCAAAAGATTATAAGAAATATCTTAGAATTTCTTTTTCATCCCACATCAATGGATTTAAATTAGATGAGAATAAGGAAGTTATAACTTTGTCGGATCAATATAAAGATTCCCCTATACGCAAAATAACTCCAAAAGGTAGATTTACACCTATTCCGATTTACTATCGTGGTCCGTTTAAATTGGATGGAAAACAATACATCTATGTTTTCAATGAAAAAGGATATGGTCTAATCGATGAGGGTGGCAACCCACATGAAATTCTAAATTTCAATTCTTCTATTTCCAGAGTTATGCCTAGATCAAATCCTGATACTATCTGGTTTCATTATATACCGACAAAATTCACCTTAGAAAATCCCAACTATGGTTTTATTAATAATTTTGGAAACCGAAAACATATTGGGATGAATTTGGGAAAAGTTGAAAAGGAGTTAGGTTTTGCTATAATTTCAAAACCTAAAAAAGCTGGTTTTAAAATAATTAACTCGTTGTATTTGGATATATTGCTTGATGTTTCAAAAGGTAGATGCACTGATTTTATTCTCAGGATAAAAGAAAACACATCTGATCTTACACCGAAACGTACATTAGATGATGTACTTTTTTTAGTTCGTGAATCTCGAACGCGACAGTATTACATAGATATAAAAGGAAATAAATATATACCTCAGTAATCTTTGCAAGCCACTACCCCTCCTCCGGATACTCAATCCGCCCATGATAAATACTCTTCAACAATTTCTTAAACTCCGATTTACACATCTCCAGTTCCCGAAAACTCAGCGCCGTATTATCCAACTGCCGGTGCGCCACTTTTCCAGCAATGACTTTTTCCACCAGTTGATCGATGGCTTCCATCGTCGGTTCTTTCAGACTTTTAGCAGCAGCTTCTAAGGAATCTGCCATCATTAAGATTGCTTCCTCCTTGGTACGGGGGCGAGGGCCGGGGTAACGAAAATCAGCATCTTCTGCTTTTTCGACACCTAGTTTAGCGCAATGGTTTCTGTAGAAATATTCTACGCGGGTTGTGCCGTGGTGGGTTTTGATGAAGTCGACTAGGAGTGTTGGTAGTCCCGCTTTCTTTGCTAGTTCTACCCCGTGAGTTACATGGTTGATAATTATTTTAGCACTCTCTTTTTCGGAAATAATATCATGTGGATTTTTAGCTGTTTTGTTTTCGATGAAATAGCCGGAATGTTTCATCTTTCCGATATCGTGATAAAGAGCAGCTACCTTTACGAGCAAAGTATTGGCTTTTATTTTGGCGGCAGCTGCTTCTGCTAAATTAGCAACTTGCAGAGAATGTTGTAAAGTACCAGGAGCTTTGATCGATAGTTCGCGTAGCAGCGGCGTATTCATGTCCGATAATTCTACCAACGTAAAAGGGGACAAAAAACCAAAGAATCTTTCCAACAAAGGCACCAAGGGGTAAGCCAACAACGTCAGAAAAACATTAATAGAAAACCAGCGATAAACCGACCACTCAATATCCATGTAGCTTCCATTATCAATCAGCGACAAACCAAGGAATCCCAAGCCATAAGCTAAAAAGATCAACAGCATAGATTGAAAAAACCGCCCCCAACTTCTCACATCAAAAGGAGTTAAAATCGCAACGATCCCAGCTAGTATTTGCAGAAAGGCAAACTCATATCCTAGGGTAGACATAAAGCTTGCTAACAATACAATTACAAGATGTGTCATCAAAGCCAACCGCTCGTTGAAGAAGATCCGAATGACCAATGGTGCAATACAAAACGGAATCATATAAGCACTCAAAAATTCGCTCTGCTCTACTACATACACAGCATAGCAATAAACCAACAACCACATGACCATAAATAAGACAGTCGAGAATTTACGGGAGATAAGTGGTGCATGAATTTGCAAGTAAAACATAAAAACCATCACCACCAAAGCCGTCAACAAAAGATAACCAAAGTAAACAATGAGCCAGGAACGGTCAGCGGAAATGTCCTGTTCGTATTGATCCTGAAAGGACAACAAAGTCTGTTGTAAATCGTCTGTCACGATATTTCCATTTGAAATAATCAACTCACCACTTTTCACCATGCCGTGAGTGGGAACAATTTGACTAAGCTGCTCAGTTCTGAATTTTGCCGTAAGGGTATCATTGTAGAAAACATTAGGCGTAAAGAAGTTTTCAAAAAGTGGAATTAAGAAATCTGCTTCACTCAGTCGGCTGACAAACAAAGAATCAGGAACCCAATTTTCCGCAGCCTTCCCTCCTTTCATAAAACTCTGCAAAGTTCTTTTGGAAGTGGTGTTTCCTTCACGTAATTGAACGACAAACTTATCGCCCTTTACTTTGTCTTTATCGGTCAATTGAATAATCCCCTTACCGTAGACATTTTCTATAAAGCGATCTGCAAAACGAATGTAGCGATCCGATCTTCTAGTGACATCCACATATTGTCCACCAGATTCCACCTCTGTCAACTGTTCTTCAAAAGCCTTTTTAAACTCTTGCTTTTTTCGACGAACAACCTGCGCATTTATTTCATAGTAAGACGGAATCTGATTTTCGATCTCCTTCCGCTCCTGTGCTAACTCCTCCTCCGATTTTTTAATTCCAAAATCAAAAGGCGCATACAAATCATCATAATGCCAGCGCAATCCTTTTTCAAAAGCATAGGGAAAACGAGCATGATTTGGAAACATCAAACTGATCAGAAATATCACCAGTAGCAGCAAGGCGTAGCGAGCAAGGTCAGGAAGATTTTTCAAAGTATTGGAAAAAGAATTTGACATGAAAATCAGTACATAGATTGGTTATTTCACAGGCCTTTTAAAAGGCGATCAAATATAGGCTTTTTTGGTAAACCCCAAATGATTATCTATTTTGTGGCCCAATGATAAAAGCCAGCAACATACATAAGTCATACGGAAAATTGCATGTCCTAAAAGGGGTGAATATGGATATTTCCAAAGGAGAAATCGTTTCTATTGTCGGTAAGTCCGGCGCTGGAAAAACGACTCTTTTGCATATCATGGGGACCTTGGACCAAGCAGACAAAGGTGAGTTTCTACTTAATGGACAAGATATTACTAAACTGTCTTCCAAGGCTTTAGCTGCTTTTCGAAATAAAACCATTGGGTTCATTTTTCAATTTCACCATTTGCTTCCAGAATTTACGGCAGTAGAAAATGTCATCATGCCTGCCTTAATTGACAAGCAGCCAGAAGGTCCATCCATTAAGAGAGCAAAAGAACTATTAGACTACCTTGGCTTAGCCGATCGTTTTGATCACAAGCCCTCTGAGTTGTCTGGTGGAGAGCAACAACGGGTAGCTGTAGCTCGCGCTCTGATGAATAAACCAGCCATTGTATTTGCAGATGAGCCTTCCGGTAATCTAGATTCTGTTTCCTCCAAAGAGCTACATCAGTTGCTTTTCAACTTAAGAAAAGATTTCAATCAGACTTTCGTTATTGTTACGCACAACGAAGAGTTGGCAAAAATGAGCGATCGTATTCTCACTATGCAAGACGGAATTATTATTTCCTCCGAATCAAAAAACGAAGCCAGCAGATAGTATGCCCGACGCAAGCACTCCTACATCTCCGAGTCCAAAGGACGATAAGCAAGCTGAGCAAAGTAACATTGCGAAGGCCTGGCAAGAAGTCAAAGAATTCTGCTTCAACCTTATTGATTTAAATGCAGGTTTGGACCGAGAAGGCACTATTGTCAATATCAAAAACAATAAGAAGATGGCCGGTGCAAATGCCTGGCTGTTGATGTGTTCGATCATGATTGCTTCCTTGGGATTGGATTTGAATTCTCCTGCGGTTATCATCGGAGCCATGTTAATTTCACCATTGATGTCTCCAATTTTGGGGATTGGTTTGGGCGTTGGAATTAATGATAGAAAAACGCTTGGAATTGCTTTGCGCCACTTTGGAATTGCCATCGCCATTGCCTTAGTGACAAGTACATTGTATTTCATGATTTCCCCTTTTGGTAATGAGACTAGTGAAATAATAGCACGTACGACCCCTACTCTTTTAGATGTTGCCGTAGCTTTCTTTGGCGGAATTGCAGGAATTATATCAGGTTCCCGAAAGGATAAATCCAATGCCATACCGGGTGTCGCCATTGCCACTGCGTTGATGCCCCCGCTTTGTGTAACTGGTTTCGGAATTGCAAAAGGCAACTGGGTGTTCATGTATAATTCCTTCTATCTATTTTTCATGAACGCTACTTTTGTAGCACTGGCAACTTTCCTGATTGTTCGTTTTTTAGAGTTTCCTCAAAAGACTTTCGCCAATGAAAAGGATCATAGACGAACACAAATATTAGTCACTGTTTTCAGTATATTAATGATCGTTCCTAGTATTTACATCTTCAGTGGGATACTACAGCGCTCAAGACAGGAGGCTGCGATTACGGGTTATTTAGATAAAAAATTCCCTGGAGCTATTTA
>JBGCDT010000173.1:0-4668 GCA_045105695.1 Saprospiraceae bacterium
TCACCATTACCGTCAACAGAGAGAAGGCCCTCAACGCCCTCAACGTACAAACTTTCACTGACCTGAATCACTTCTTTAGTGAAGACGGACCAAGTAGAAAAGGCTTACGTGGAGTCATTGTTACAGGAGCAGGGAGTAAAGCTTTTGTGGCAGGTGCAGATATCAAAGAGTTCCTTGATTTTGGAGCGGACGGAGCAGCTAAAGTGGCGAAACGAGGGCAGGATATTTTCTTTTTGATCGAAAGATTTCATGTTCCTGTTATCGCAGCAGTGAATGGTTTTGCACTTGGGGGCGGCTGCGAATTAGCGATGGCTTGCCACATGCGTATCGCTGGTGAATATGCTCGATTCGGACAACCGGAAGTTAACCTCGGTATCATCCCAGGTTATGGAGGAACGCAGCGTTTGATACAACTCATAGGCAAAGGTAAAGCAATGGAATTGTTGACTACAGGTGATATGATTAAAGCGGATGAAGCGCATCGTTTGGGCTTAGCCAATCACGTTGTACCGGCAGGAGAGGAGGTTGCCAAGGCTTTGGAAATTTTGGAAAAGATCAAACAAAAAGCACCGCTTGCCGTAGCAAATGTTATCAAGTGTGTCAATAAATATTTTGAGCCAGGTAATGATGGCTTTGATTATGAAGTGGAGCATTTTGGTGTTACTTCCAATACAGAAGACTTTACAGAGGGTGCTTCTGCTTTTATTGAGAAGAGAAAGGCTGATTTTCAAGGAAAATAAATGTCAGTAAGTGAGTCATACAATAGTTGGGCAGATCAATATGATGCTGTAATAAATCGCACAAGAGATTTAGACCGAGAGGCAACAATCGAAATTCTTAGACAGTACGATTTCAAAAGTGTATTAGAATTGGGTTGTGGAACTGGAAAGAACACAGAATGGATCATGACAAAAGCAGAGAGTATTATAGGGCTTGATTTTTCTGCTGAAATGTTAGCTATTGCTAAAAAGAAAATTGACAGTAGAAAAGTTGAGTTCAAAAGTGCGGACCTGACTCAAAACTGGGCTATAGAAAATGAATCTGTAGACTTAGTGATTTCAAATTTAGTGCTGGAACACATTGAAGATCTGAACCATATTTTTGCTCAAGCCAATCAGAAATTAGCAGATAATGGAATCTTCTTTATCAGCGAATTACATCCATTCAAACAATACGCAGGAAGTAAAGCTAGATTTGATACAGCTAATGGTATCAAAGAAATTACTGCTTTCGTTCATCACACTACAGACTATACAAACAGTGCAAAGAGCCATGGATTTGTGATGGAAAGTATCAAAGAGTGGTTTGATAATGATGAAGAAAAAGAGTTGCCAAGGCTTATTTCTTTTGTGTTTAGGAAGGCAAAAATCAGCTGAAACAAATAAAAGTTAGCTTTTAATTTACTTTGTAATTCAATTGCTATTTGTTGATAGACAATTGTTTATGTTTAAGAAGCTAAAGTACATACCAGTAAAACCCAGTCAAATATTCTGTCATCTTTATAAAAAATGCTAATTTTGACAGAAGCGCGGTTTTCAAAATGATTGCGCAAGACAAACAACATAACAATGAACCTCGACTTGGCTCCCCATATCCACAAGCTGTTGTATCAGCAGGATACCGTCATCTTCCCCGATTTCGGAGGCTTGGTTGGTTCCTATCGACCGTCTTCCATCGACTATGTGCAAGGGCTCATTTATCCTCCATCTAAGATTCTAGCTTTGAATGAACGACTGACAACCAGTGACGGTGTGTTGGAGCATTTTGTTAGAAATCAGTTTGAATTAAATGGAGAAGAAGCGCGTGCAGTGATTCAGGGTTTT
The DNA here is from genome assembly GCA_045105695.1 of Saprospiraceae bacterium. Taxonomy (GTDB): domain Bacteria; phylum Bacteroidota; class Bacteroidia; order Chitinophagales; family Saprospiraceae; genus CALGLS01. The sequence goes on from JBGCDT010000173.1 coordinate 1,824, forward strand.
GTTCAGAAAATGAAGGATGATCTCGACAAAGGAGAGATTGTACTCTTCCCTAAAGTAGGTCGTTTATACAAAAACTACGAACGAAAATTACAGTTCCTTCAGGAGACCACCAACTTCAATAAAGATGCTTATGGTCTTCCATCGCTACAGTTTTATCCGATACTTCGTTCTGCTGAAGAAAAGCAATTCAGTGATGCACCTGCTCCGGTTTCAGAACCAAAGATGGTTGGAAAAGTAAGTAGGGTAAATCGGTTCATGAGATCTGCGATGCCAGTACTGATTGGGTGCGCTGTAGTGTCTATTGCCATCTCTTTGTATTTCATCAGCCCAGTTGCAAATGAGGATATGGCTGGAGAATTTCAAAAGCTGCCTGTATTGGAAACCCGTTTGAATCAACGCCCTGATATGGAACAGGCTGGCTTAGGAAATCATTTTAGCGAAAGTGAAAACCGCCACAGTGATAAGGTCATTTCTAAAAGAGAAGACATAATAGTACCTGTAGAAGAGGACGAAGATGTTTTTGAAACGGAAGCTCCAACCTATGCACCTAATGCAAAGGAGTGTGTCATCATCATTGGCGCCTTTAGCAAAAAGTCAGGTGTCCGTTCAACTGTAGAAAAAGTATACAATCTAGGGTACGATGCTTATCAAGATAAGAAGAACAATCTTACCCGAGTTGGTGTACAACTGGCTTACGATAATGAAAAAGAGATAGAACGAGCTTTAGCTAAAGTAAGAAAACAAATCAATCGAAAAGCCTGGGTTCTCAGAAAATAGTTTTGAATGGTTTCTTAATTCAAATAAACAAGCCTTCAATCAAATTAATTGGTTGAAGGCTTTTGTATCTTCGCGTCATGATAAAGACCGTCGATATAAGTCTCTCTCCAAAAGAAGCTGTGGATGAAAAACTCGTTTTTGATCGAGCAAAACAAGCCAGTGGTGTAAAGCAAGATCGCATCACTTCTGTTCGCTTATTAAAAAGATCAATAGACGCCAGAGGACGAAAACCAGTAGTGCGCCTGCGACTAAATGTCTACATCGACGAAGTATATCAGCCCGAACCAAAATACCTTGATGCAATTCCTCATCAAAAAGCATCTGCTAAAAAAGTGATCGTAGTAGGGGCGGGACCAGCAGGTTATTTCGCAGCTTTAGAATTGCTGGCGCTTGGAATAAAACCCATCGTTTTTGATCGAGGTAAGGATGTCCGCGCTCGTCGTCGAGACTTGAAAGCCATCCAGCAATATGGCGAAGTTGACCCACATTCCAACCACTGCTTTGGAGAAGGAGGAGCAGGTACCTACTCAGATGGAAAACTTTACACCCGCTCCGGTAAGCGAGGTTCTATAAATGTCATTTTAAAAATCTTGGTAGAGCATGGCGCCAAAGAAGACATCCTCATAGATGCGCATCCACATATCGGTTCTAACAAACTACCTACAATTGTAGCCAACATTCGTGAATCCATTTTAGAACGCGGTGGCGAAATTCATTTTGATGCACAAGTCACTGATTTTATCATTCAAAATAAAACCATAAAAGGCGTTGTCGTCAATAAAGAAACAGAGCATTTTGCTGATGCAGTCATTCTTGCAACTGGCCATTCTGCAAGAGATATTTTTTATTTGTTGGATAGAAAAGGAATTCGCTTAGAAGCAAAACCATTCGCACTTGGCGTTCGGGTGGAGCATCCACAAGCATTGATTGACGAATTGCAATACAACCAAAAAGAGCGGGAGAAAGAATTACCAGCGGCTAGTTATAGCCTTGCTTGTCAAGTAGCTGGGAATGGTGTTTTTTCTTTTTGTATGTGTCCTGGAGGTTTGGTTGTCCCTGCGGCCACTGCTCCTGGAGAGATTGTCGTCAATGGCATGTCGCTATCCAGAAGAGATTCTCCTTATGCAAATTCGGGATTAGTAACAGCGGTCGACGAAACAGATTTTGCGCCTTTCCGTAAAGAGGGTGTCTTCGCAGGATTGGCTTACCAGCAGTCGGTTGAACAAGCAATGTTTAAAAATGGTGATGGTTCACAAAAAGGTCCTGCCCAACGAATGACTGATTTTGTGAATGGAAAAATTTCTCAAGATTTGTCCGATTCCTCCTATATCCCAGGGCTAACACCAGCGCCCGTGCACACCTTGTTACCAAAACGTGTTTATGAATCATTGCGCAAAGGAATGATGGAGTTTGGCAGAAAGATGAAAGGCTTCTATAGCAAAGATGCGAATGTTATTGGAACAGAAAGTCGCACCAGTTCTCCCGTCCGAATACCGAGAAATAAGATGACCTTGATGAATGACGAGGTCCATGGTTTGTTTCCCTGCGGAGAGGGTGGGGGCTATGCTGGCGGAATTGTGAGCGCAGCTATTGACGGACGGAATGTGGCGATGAAAGTGGGGGAGCTTTTTAATGAAAATTAAAATAGAAATGAAAATTAAAAATGCGCTCAATATGTATCACTTAGAGAAAGATGAATCAACCTGTGTTGTCAAATACGAAGACTGGTGGATTGTATTTTTAATTTAACTGACAAAATAAATTCAACATATCAAAGAAAAGCTTTGTGCCCTTTGTGATAAATAATAAATACAACTTTCCATTGCGGAAACACACTAAGACAAGATGCAACCAACGATCCAAACCCCACGTCTCCTCCTCCGAAACTGGACCGATGAAGACATTGAAGCCCTCATCCCAATAAGTGCCGACCCTATCGTCATGGAGCATTTTCCTTACACGAGTACAGCGGAACAAACACGTGTCTTTGGACTTCGGATGCGCGACCTGTATGCCGAGCGTGGATTTTGCTATTTTGCTGTAGAAGAAAAAGAAACAGAAGAAATGA
>JBGCDT010000174.1:0-4257 GCA_045105695.1 Saprospiraceae bacterium
ACATTAGGAGTTTAAGTTGCCAGCTAGTCGGTCAGACTACCAAACCGCCTACCGATTTTAGACGGTCGATGGTTTCTACTGGATTCTCTGCTTTGAAAACGGCAGAACCCGCTACTAGTACGCGAGCCCCTGCTTTTACTAGGGTTTCTGCATTTTGTAAACCTACACCTCCGTCTATTTCTATGATGGCTTTAGAATTTCTAACCGTGATTAGATCATGCAATTGTTTTGTTTTAGGAACAGTCTGGTAAATGAATTTTTGGCCTCCAAAACCTGGGTTGACAGACATTAATAAAACCAAGTCTAAGTCTTCTATGATGTTCTCTAAAACAGAAACCGGTGTATGCGGATTCAAAGCGACCCCTGCCATTGCTCCTGTTGCTTTTATTTGCTGGATCGTGCGATGGAGGTGTGTACAAGCTTCGTAATGAACGGTAATAACATCAGCTCCTGCTTTCCGAAATTCTTCGATATACCGCTCTGGTTTTTCGATCATCAGGTGGACATCAAGGGGCTTAGTAGCTACTTTTTTGATAGCGGCAATGATCCCCATTCCATAAGAAATGTTCGGAACAAAGTTGCCGTCCATAACGTCGAGATGGAACCAGTCGGCAGCGCTATTATTGACCATTTCGATTTCCTCTCCTAAGCGAGTAAAGTCTGCTGCTAGTACGGAAGGTGCGATTAAATGCTTCATGGTGTAAAGGTATGTTTTTGTAAAAAGAAATTGTATTAATCATGGAGTGTTTTCCATGCTTTCTTATCTATCGCTACCAGATTTTCGGCGACCCATTTTCCGTTTTTTTGAAATCCTTTTTCATTGTACTTTATAAATTTGAAAGCATTCTTAGTCAGAACGGCTTCACTGGCTTTGTTCCAGATGGCATAATCTGCTTCAATCCGAATGGCATTTAGGTTTTCAAAACCAAATTTAAGAATAGCTGTAACTGCTTCTTTCATAACTCCCCTACCCTGATGTTCAGGATGGGTCCAAAAGCCAATATTGTATACTTTGTCTAAATCTGTTTTTCGAATAGAAACTCTTCCAAGAAACTGCTCATTCATTTTATCATCAATGCTGAATGAAAAACCAGCTCCCGTTTTCCAGGCATTAAGGGTCCGTTTCAATGGTTCCTCTAAATCCGACATTTGCGCAGGAGGCTCCCATTGCATTCCGTCATTGAAGCCTTCATAGCGGGTTGCGGAGAAAATGTGTGGAAAATCTGACGAGTTGGGAATTCTAAGTCGAAGTCTCTCTGTCTCAATGGTGAATGTTTGTGGTACTTCCATATGTTTTCAACTAGTATTGTTTAACCAATATAATGAATCTTTTTTTTGAGAAAGACCGTTAATACGGTATGCTTTCTTCAACTTCTTCCACACTTAATCCTTCAGCGCTCTTCAAAAAAGCAAAAGAGCTCATTAAGGTTTCTCTCAGTCAATCTGTAGAAATGGCAGCTACTGCCCAAGTTCAAGCAGAGGAAGAGGGAGCGCATATCCTCAATTGTGATGTTCTTTTTTTCTTAGCAAAGACTTTCAGAAAACAAGGTAAGCCATTTGAAAGTATTGGTTATCTCAATAAAGCATATCGGGTACTAAATGCTCAATTTCCTCATGATCACATTCGACTATCGAATATCTACCGAGAGTATGGGGTACTTTATGCAGATGACTTCAATGATCATTTTACAGGCTTGGAATATTGTTTTAAAAGCCTCAGCTTGAATAATCCAGCGAACACTGGAGTACTTCATAATAATATTGGATGCCAGTATGTCTATGTTGGTCAATATGAAAAAGCAAGGACTTATCTCGACAAAGCAAAAGCTATTTGTATAGATACAAAAGATCATATCTCTCTTTGTTATGTCTACGAAAATTTTGGAGAGCTCTATTACAAGGAAGGTGATTTTGAAAATGCAATTGTCTTTTATAAGAAAGGATTAGATGTTTGTGATCAAGCAGCTGAGCATTCTCCTGAGAGCAAACTAGATGTAGATTATATTAGATCCTACACGTTAATTGGTTTAGTAAAAAGTTATTTCAAGGCTCAACAGTATGAACAAATTGCTGAGTTGACGAATCAGATTTATCGTATTTCTGAATCATCTCATCTGCACGGTTGTTGGTCGGAAGCTGCGATGCTGGAAGGTAGATTGTTATTGCATAATAATCAGATTGAAGAATTCAAAGAGTTGTTTGATAAGGGAATGCAATACTGTGTAGAACATAAATTGTATGACGATAAAAAATTATGGCTTACTAAAATGATTGATCTCTGTGAGCGGATTGGGGAGTACAAAACCGCTCTTTCCTATAGTAAGGAATTGCTAAAAAGTGCGGAAGATGATTCAAAAGAAGAAAATGCAGTCAACGTAGCTAAGGTGCTGGAAAACAAAGAGATGGAGATTCTTCTTTTGGAAAATAGAAATAGAAACACACAATTAAAAAAGGAACAGGTTGAGCAATTTGCTTTTATCATTGCACATGATTTGAAAACACCACTAAGTAATATTTCAAATTTCGTTGGCCTATTTTCAAGTAGATTTGGCGAGAAAATAGATCCAGAGAATAGAGCTTATTTGAACTACGTAATAGAGAATGCAAAAAAAATGCATGAGATGTTGGATGACCTCTTAGGCTATACAGATGTCATTACTACTCAAAATAAGGAAGCTACTGATGTAAATGATTTATTGGATTCTATTTGTTATAAACATAAGGATCGGATAGCAGAGAAAAGTGGTCAGATAAAATATGAAGCTTTGCCGGAAGCCTATATGGGACGAACACATCTCGCTACGGTTTTCCAACATCTGATTTTAAATGCAATAAAGTTTTCGAAAAAAGGTCTGCCTTCTCGAGTTGAAATAAAAGGGGAAGTTCAAAATGATAACTGTGTTTATCAGATAATCGACAATGGCATAGGTATCCGTCAGGAATATCATGAACAAATCTTTAATCTCTTCAAACAATTGGATAAAGTCAATTACAAAGGGACTGGTATGGGACTGGCTATTTGCAAAAAGATTGTCAATACCTATGGTGGAAAAATTAAGCTCTACAGCAATGATATGGGTGGTACAACCTTTGAATTTTCGATACCAATCGTTGAGCAATAAAACTGGTTGGTGAAAATTCTATATCCCATTTTATTGATCTTCAAATCTTTTTCCTTTCCGTTTTCAAACCTCCACTAGATTCACTTTCTCTCCAAAGAAATGCGTTATTGCATATTCCCCCAGATTAAACCATTCCTCTACTTGATCTAATATCCAACCATCAGAAGTAACAACTACCTCCGTACTTTTTGCCAGCACCTTGTCAGGGTCGAAAACTAAAGTTGCCTCCCAGTTGTAGTCTTCTTCAGCACTGATTTCCAACAATCGTTTTTTCAATCTTCCGCTGTTAGAAACTGGCTGATCCAAGTACCAATGTACAGATCCAACTTCCAGCTCCTTGAATATTTTTCCGATCAGATAGATCGCTTCCTCTGTTTTAGTCACTCGCTTGTAGGAACCATGTACACTGGAGATATCACGATAAGTTCCGTCTCGCCCTTTGAAAAGATAAGCTCCTGACAATGCACTTTCCAGTAAAATCAAAATATTGAGTCCGTCCAGTGAAATGGATTTTCCTTTAAGTGCTTTGGCAGTAATGCAATTTGACTTTCGACGCTGAACCTCTGCATCACTAGAGCTGATTCGAAGGATGGCATTGCGTTGTCGCTTGTTTAGTTTATAACGATTGCCGACGAGTTGTAGAATTGCATTTGGGGTGTAGCCTCGATTGAGTAGGAAGCAAAAGTCATCTACAGCATTTGTGAAAACGGGAAACCATTTTGGAGCAAAGGATTTGATGTCGTTGGAATGTTGGCCGCGGTTTCGGGTGGTCATAGATGGTAGTCTGCTGAAAGAATAAAGAGCCTAAGTTATCACTCAAATATCATTATTCTTTCTCTACTTCCGCAAATTCAAAACCAGTACTTATCAATTCAATGGCAAGAAAATAAAAAAGGAGTAAAATTTAAATTCTATAATTGAAAATTATTATTGATAAGATCAATTAAAAACTAAATAAATAAAAAGCTTATATTTGTCAGGTAATAAAACAGCAGGTGATTGAAATTCTCTATTCATTACCACAAAACACTTGAAACATGAAAAAGCAATCTACCCAAAGAAAGTACAACTTCCCTGATGCTGACCTCTACGTGCAGTGCATCGAACGCATCAAGTACGCCAGTCGCGACATTGC
>JBGCDT010000175.1:0-2770 GCA_045105695.1 Saprospiraceae bacterium
CCAAGATTACATACGGATTATACGCTTTCAAAAAATCTTTCTTCCTACCTCCAGCATACTCTCCCGAAACGGTAAAGGCTAACAAACCTTTTTTTAATTTGTCTGCTTCCTCCTTATTACCGCTCTCCACTGCTTTCCGAATCTGAAAAACAGCTTCCTTATAATGGCTACTCCGAATACCCAATACAATTTCTGACAGGGTCCGAGCACCAATTTCATTTACAAAATTTTTAAACACAGAAATATTTTCCATAATTATTTTATTATTTAATAAGATTAAAAAAAGGCCCTCCAGAAATCATTTCCCAGAGAACCAAAACAAAACAGGATTATAGTATCCAAGACTTTATATGCTTTGAAAAAGACTTCGCCTCCATCGAGATATAAGTATGTTCATCCAGAGACACCATGCACGTATGCGCAACCGATTTCCCTTTTGGCGAAAAATGATTTACTCCCGTAAGCGACTTATAGTATTTCAAAGCATGCTTAAACATCAAGGCATGTTCTTCCAACACTCCACAGGATCTTACGATAAATATCAACCCCGTTCCCAGCGCATTTTCAAAACAAGCAATGACGTATGGATCATTAGAAACCAACATCTTTACCGTCTTCAAATCTCGCTGATTCAGATATGGAATTTCCAATAATAAATTACCGGAGTAGCTAATTAATTCTAATTGCTTATTTCTCATTCTGAAATTCCCTGCGACAGAAAAACGAGGAATTATTTTTCTATGATTTTCATAATTCTCATCTTTTCCTTCCGCATAGAATTTTCGGAGGGAATTAATTTTAGGACTGTACTTTCCCATCTTTATTTGATAGAGTACATTAATTAAAGGAAGACAGGACTTTGGTCTTTGAGCATGAGTGAATAATGTTATAACTGACATGATTTTTATTTTTTTAATTAAACAATTAGTGAGATTGCTTAGCAAAACACATAGCATGGCCAGGCAATGATGAAGCGCATCAAAGCAAAACCCAATACAGAAGTGTTTATTTTAGTAGATAGAAAAGTAGCTTATATAAGCCAGAAGATGAGTAGTATAGCTAGATCTGAAATTCAGGTTTAACGATTGGCTCTCGATGATATCCGCTTAGAAAAACATCGATATCAGACATCCGATAATAAATCTTTTTACCAATCTGAGAGAAACCAATAATACCTTCGTCTCGCCATATCTGAGCGGTCCGAGAGGAGACGCCCATTAATTTCAAAAAGGCATTATTGTCAATAAAATGTTCCGAAGGTGAGACTACATCTTTGAGATGTGTTCTGATTTCGATCAGGCTTTTCTGAATTACATCCAAATCATTTTGAGACAAAACAACTGCTTGCATAATAGTTTAATTTTTGAGTTAAATAATTAATTTCACAGCAGCAAAGTAATGTCAAATTTTTCGTCCAAACTATCTCAAAATTAAAAGTGAGATACTTCAACAAAACTATTTTATGCAACTCTAATCGATTCTCTATTTAAAAAACTAAACTATTAGTTCAAAACTTTTTTTTCAAAAACAAAACATCTCAAGTATCTCAACTCATCTCATTATTATCTCAAAAACAAAAATGAGATACTTTGTCATTCCATTATATTAATGCTAGAAATATCAACCCGATTTTTTACAGTCGATTTTCCATCCTGACTGTAGTTAGTCAAGTACTTTCGGATAGAGGTTTCCTTGAACGAAGATCCATCCTCCTTACAAAAAACAGTAGCAACCATCCGCGCATAACTACTTATCGATCCATCGAGCCACAGTTCACCATCCTTACCTTGCTTTTCTTTCAACTGATTAATTATGTCCGCGAGCTGGCTAGCGGTTCCTCGAAATACGATCTTTTTGAATTCTGGTTCTTTGTTTTTCAGATTTGCCGTATTCGACAAAAAAGCTATTTCAATATCAATGGCCTGTATAAAACTAGCCCCTTCATTATTTTCTACTTCTTGTAAATAATCCGCTCGGCGACGGAGAAGAAGAAATAATTTATCATTGAAGTTTTTCATAATTAATATCTCTTTTTTTATTTCTTTAATTTTAAATTTTAAATCCAGTCGGCCAGAAGTTTTTGAATTAAATATCCGCTCTTTGTTCTTTACATACGTTTGATACTTATTTCTCTGATCTTCTATTAGAGAAGTTAATAAGTTCAGTCTATTCTTGTAAGGCTGGATAAGTGGTAGGTTGTAATTATTATTGAGGAGGCTATCGAATTGAACAAGCCATAGGTAAGGTGTATTCAGCTGAGCGCACTGATACTCTAAAAAAGCGCTAAGTTGTTTCTCAGGTATCGCCAGTGCCGTTTCCATCAAACACAAACAATACTGCTCATCATCAAACTTTCCATCCAACATAAAGTCAGAAGAAAATCCGCTATCCCCTTCAGAACTAACATCAAAAAGATTAACTGCACGCTTACGATAATCGACAATTGGGTGTTCATAGAAATTGACACACCAGAATTTATTCAACCCTCTGTTCTTACTAAACATTCGCTTTAATTTTTTAAAAGTGATTGTTGAACGCCACAGACCTTTTATTAGGCAGTGCCATTGCTATTTCATGTTTGATTGTGTACAAAGCTTCACGCTCTGCAAGTTTTCTCCGTCACTTAAAGATGCGGATTTTTTTAGGTAGGTCTATCGGTGTCAACCTTCTAGTTCCTTTTCTAATTCTAATTGTGTGCCCATGCTCAAATATAGAACAAAAACAGTATTAAAACAAATTGTTATTAAATTTTTAATAAAACAAACAATAA